>DHHR01000044.1 GCA_002403385.1 Syntrophaceae bacterium UBA4767
CTCTGTGGTTCGGCGATTGAGGAAATTCCAGTCGTCCTACGGACTCCTTCCATTTCCTCAATCTTAACATTAGCGTTGGTTAACATGACCCCCTTCTTTTTCATCCCTGGTTCTCCTTCCCACCCTCTATTATAGAGTCTAAATCACATGGTGGGAAGTGTCTCACTTATATTGGCACAGAGGGATTTATCAGACATGACCACCCAAGAGAAGCTTATCAGAAACAAGTTGAGTTTGCTAGATTTAGCGGAGTATTTGAAGAACGTATCGGAAGCCTGCAAGATAAACGGTGTATCGAGGCAACATTTTTACGACATCAAGAAAGCATACGAAGAGGAAGGATTGGAGGGGCTGCGGGAGAAAAGTAGAAGGAAGCCCTGTATAAAGAATCGTGTTGCGCCGGAAATCGAAGAGGCCGTGATCCGGATGGCTTATGAATACCCGGCCTATGGACAGGCCAGGACATCGAATGAATTAAGGAAAGACGGGGTTTTAATTTCGTCTGGTGGCGTTCGGAGTATTTGGCTGCGTCACAGTCTTGAGACCTTCAAGAAGCGATTAAGTTATTTAGAAGAGAAAGCGGCCAAAGAAGGTATTGTTTATACGGAAGCGCAATTAACTGCTTTGGAAGCTGCGAAGAGAGAACGTGAAAGTCATCCCGACGAGATCGAGACAGCGCATCCGGGGTATTTGATCAGCCAGGATACTTTTTATGTAGGTTATTTAAAAGGCGTGGGGAGAATATACCAGCAGACTGTGGTTGACACTTATTCATCGGTTGCCTTCGCCAAGGTTTATACGGCCAAGATACCGGTAACGGCTGCCGACACATTGAATGACCGGGTTCTGCCGTTCTTTGAACAGCAGAATATTCCTGTTTTACGGGTACTTACGGATCGCGGGACAGAGTACTGTGGTTCACCGGATAAACATCATTATGAGCTTTACTTACAGCTCAATGAGATAGATCACACGAAGACAAAAGTCAGAAGTCCACAGACCAACGGGATTTGTGAACGTTTCCATCAGACGATTTTGAATGAATTTTATCGGGTTGCTTTTCGTAAGAAAATTTATGGTGCCCTGGAAACATTGCAAACCGATCTGGATGAGTATATAAATCATTACAACAATGAGCGGACGCATCAGGGCAAGAGGTGTCAAGGCAAGACACCGATGCAGACTTTTGTTGACGGCAAAAAATATTATGCCGAGAAAAATTTGAATGATTTGGTAGCAGCTTAAAAACCTGCCGACAATCCAGGAGAAAATTGGCCACTGTCAACTCAAGTGTAGTTCAGGACATTTAAATATAGTCAATAACTGTGCATTTTTTTAGTTTATCATAATACTCGTTAAGTTTGGGGGTGATTTGGGGTCTCGATAAAAAATCTATGCTTAGGATATCCTTATTATTTATGGGTTCCCTCATTTTTTTGTTGCATATCCACGGCTTTTACGCTTAAATATACACCGTGCGCCGTGTCCTGCAAGTGCAAGCTCGCTAACCTTTGTTCGACAAAGGTGGCCCGTCTTGTGGGGGCTCTCAGGCTCACATTTGAGACTCCCAAACAAACCAGATATGGCTGGCAGACAAATGAACCAAACAAACCAGATTGTCCATGAGTTCGACAGGCTCACTAACCATAAACGAATCCTTGTTACCGGTGGCGCCGGTTTTATTGGTTCTCACTTATGTGAGAAACTTTTGCAGGCAGGCGCTGATGTATTATGCGTAGATAATTTTTTTACAGGTTCTAAAAATAATATTGATCATCTTTTGTCGTCTTTACGCTTTGAGTTGATAAGACACGATATCACCAGTCCGATTTACCTTGAGGTGGATCAGATTTATAATTTGGCATGTCCTGCATCGCCCATTCATTACCAATGCAATCCGATCAAGACCATTAAAACAAATGTAATTGGAGCCATCAATATTTTGGGGTTGGCAAAACGGGTAAGGGCAAGGATTTTACAGGCTTCTACCTCAGAAGTCTATGGTGATCCAGATATCCACCCACAAAAGGAAGATTATTGGGGAAGAGTCAATCCGATTGGCATGAGAAGTTGCTATGATGAAGGGAAAAGAGCTGCCGAATGCCTTATGATGGATTACCATCGGCAAAACGGTGTGGATATTAAGATTGTCAGGATTTTCAATACCTATGGGCCGCGCATGGCTGTAAATGATGGCCGGGTGGTGAGCAATTTTATTTTACAGGCGCTCAAAAATGAAGATATTACAGTTTATGGGGATGGATTGCATACACGATCCTTTTGTTTTGTGGACGATACGACAGATGGAATTATCCGAATGATGGAAACACCAGATGGTTTCCTCGGACCTGTCAATCTCGGTAATTCTGAGGAATTTTCTATTCTGGAACTGGCGGAAAAAGTCATCCGGCTGACTCACTCCAAATCAAAAATTGTTTTTAAACCAATACCTTCGGACGATCCAGCACGGAGGCGACCGGATATTTCACTGGCTAAAGTCTCTTTAAATTGGGAACCGAAAGTTTGTTTGGAAGATGGCTTGAAAGAAACAATCGCTTATTTCCGAAAAATTATTTGATCTGTCTGCCTGTTGCAGGCAAGTCTGGTGCAGACTAGTGAACCATATAAACCATAATATTCTTTGCATTGGCGCAGGCTATGTGGGCGGTACAACCATGGCTATGATTGCGTATAAGTGTCCACAGTGCCGTGTGACAGTGGTTGATATAAACGAAGATAAGATTGCAGCGTGGAACTCCCAAGTATTGCCTATCTACGAACCTGGTTTAGACGAGATTGTTCGAAAAATCCGGGGGAAAAACCTTTTCTTCAGCACCGATATTGAAAAGGGTATCCGAGAAAATGATATTATCTTTGTCAGCGTAAACACACCGACCAAAACCTTTGGTGTCGGCGCCGGTATGGCAGCAGATCTTCAATATATAGAGAAGACAGCGCGGCAAATTCGAAAGTTTTCCCAATCATCAAAAATCATCGTAGAGAAAAGCACCCTGCCGGTTAGAACGGCTGAAACGATTGAGAGAATCCTCAATGCGGCAAATAAAGGGGTACGCTTTGACATCTTGTCTAATCCGGAATTCCTTGCTGAAGGAACAGCTATCAGGGATTTGGAAAATCCCGATCGCGTATTGATTGGTTCCCGTGAAACCCAAAGCGGCTTGAAGGCAAGGAAAGCGCTTGTAGAGCTTTATGCCCAATGGGTTCCCAAAGAACGAATTGTTGCCTCCAACATCTGGAGCAGCGAGCTTGCCAAACTGGTTTCCAATGCTTTTTTGGCCCAGCGGATTTCTTCTATTAATGCCGTTTCTGCCCTGTGTGAAAAAACGGAGGCAGACATTAAAGAAGTTTCCCGGATAGTAGGTATGGATAGCAGGATCGGCCCAAAGTTTCTCAACGCCGGCATCGGTTTCGGCGGGTCGTGCTTTAAGAAGGACATCTTGAATCTCGTTTATCTGTGTCAGTACTATGGGTTGGAAGAAGTAGCCGACTACTGGGAGGCTGTAATTAAGATAAACGAGTATCAACAAAATCGTTTTATCCGCAATATGATTGGCGCGATGTTCAACACACTTGCGGGAAAGAGAATATGTATCTTTGGATTTGCCTTCAAGGCTGATACGGGAGATACACGCGAAAGTCCCGCAATCTACATTGCAAAATGGCTGTTGGAAGAAAATGCCGCAGTGGTCATAACGGATCCAAAGGCGCTGAAAAATGCAAAGCTTGATTTAGCTGAAATTGATGGAGGGAATATCCTGTTCATTGAAGATCATTACAAAGCGGCAAAAGGGTGTCATGCCATTGCCGTCATGACCGACTGGAGCAGTTATCAGAAATTGGACTACCAAAAGATATACAAGAGTATGGAAAAACCAGCTTTCATCTTTGACGGAAGAAATATCCTGGATCACAAGCGATGCTTTGAAATAGGTTTTAATGTTTATTCCATCGGGAAACCGCCAATGGTCCATTTTTAACCTGTCTGCTCAGGCAGGCACCATGCAGAAAGGAACCAGATGAACCGTAAAGATGAAATATCTTTTTCCCCAAACGGGGAATCTTTTCCCCTTCCTAAAACTGCTGACTATGCGAAAGAACTGGATCGCCTGAAAAAAATTGTTGACAGGGAACGTAGGTCAGGTCGTGAAATTGTTGCTGTTATGGGATTGGGCTTTGTCGGCGCCGTAATGGCTGGGGTTGTTGCCGATTCCCTCGATAAAAAAACTAAGAAATCAAAATATTTTGTTATTGGCCTGCAGCGCCCATCTACCCGTTCCTACTGGAAAATACCCTACCTCAACAGGGGCATTTCCCCTGTTGAGGCGGAGGATCCTGAAGTGGCTCCCATGATAGACCGATGTGTCAATAGGGTAAAAACGCTCATGGCCACTTTTTGTTACGATGCCCTGTGTCTTGCAGATATTGTTGTAGTGGATGTTCAGTGCGACTATCTGAAGGAAGAACTGGGCAACTGCCGCAATGGTCATGCCGATATTGCTGCCCTTGAAGACGCTATGAGGGTTATTGGCGAAAAAATCAAGCCAGACTGTCTGGTGTTAATAGAAACCACTGTGCCTCCCGGGACGACAGAATATGTGGCCTACCCCATCATGAAAAAGGCTTTCGAGAAACGTGGCATAAAAGAAGAACCCCTTCTTTCCCATTCCTATGAAAGGGTCATGCCCGGCGAACAGTATGTGGCTTCAATCCGAGATTTCTGGCGGGTTTGCAGTGGCATCAATGAAGAAGCTAGACGGCGGGTTGTGGCATTTCTTTCCGATGTCTTAAATGTGGAGAAGTTTCCCTTAACGGTTTTGGACCGCCCCATTGAAAGTGAAACATGCAAGATTGTAGAAAATTCTTACCGGGCAGTCATTCTGGCCTTTCTGGATGAGTGGAGCTTATTTGCAGAAAGAAACGGTGTCGATCTGATCAAGGTCATTCAGGCTATTAAAGTGCGCCCTACGCACTCCAATATCATCTTTCCCGGTCCTGGGATCGGCGGCTATTGCCTGCCAAAAGACGGTGGACTTGGCGTTTGGTCCTACAACACCCTCATGGGTTTTGAAGATGACATCTTCAAGATTACGCCACTGGCCATCGATATCAATGATACCAGAGCATTACACGCCGCGGAGCTGGTTCGCGACGCCCTGCGGAATATGGGCAAGATAGTGGCCGCTTCACGAATTGCCATTTTGGGAGCGTCTTACCGGGAAGATGTTGGTGATACCCGTTACAGCGGCTCGGAAATCCTGGTTCGAAAGCTTACCGAGATGGGCGCGGATGTAACTGTTCACGATCCTTACGTAAGGCATTGGTGGGAACTGGAAAAGCAGGATACTTATCCCGCGCGGGGCCATTCCTGGTCAAGATTCTTTAGAAACCAGGACAAACTCAAGGACACCTGTATAAAAAAAGAGATCAAAGATGCTCTTGCTGGAGCCGATGCGGTGGTTCTTGCGGTTAAGCATAAACCTTATTTGAAACTCAATCCTGCTGGGGTTGTAAAAATGGTTGGCCATCCTGTGGCCATTATTGATTGTTTCGGCATCCTGGACGACAAAAAAATCCGCGGTTATCTCGAACTTGGCTGCGAGGTCAAAGGTCTCGGCCGCGGTCATGTCAAACGCATAAAAGATTCAATAGTTAACTCCGATCGCCCAAAACCAGTTTAAAAAAGGAGCGTAAAGCATAAGGCATGAAACCTTTGATTCGACAGGCTCATCAACCGATACGTTTCACGCCTTAACTTCATGTTTTGCGTTCTTTACACAAAAACTAAACAAACCAAATAAACTGTAAACAAAAGGAAATGGTGCATGCGATTTATTGACTTAGCCGCTCAGCAAAAACGTATTAAAGATAAAATAGACGAGAATATTCAAAAAGTTCTTAGGCATGGCAACTACATCATGGGGCCGGAGGTAAAAGAGTTGGAAGAAAGGCTGGCCGAATATGTGGGCGCTAAACACGCCATTTCCTGCGCATCAGGGACCGACGCCCTGTTGATGGCCTTGATGTCTTACGGTGTTGGGCCGGGAGATGCGATATTTACCACGCCTTTTACTTTTATTGCAACGGCGGAGGCAATAGCGCTCTTGGGCGCCACGCCTGTATTTGTCGATATTGATCCAAAAACATTCAATATCGACCCGGTTAAGCTAGATTTGGCTATTCAAGCCGTGAAAACAAACGATCCATCCCTGCACCCATTGCCGCTCGCACCTAACGTCTCACTCTTTACCCCCTGTGGCATTATTGCTGTTGATCTTTTTGGTCTGCTGGCTGACTATGAATCCATTGAGGCTATTGCGCAAAGAAACGGACTGTTTGTGATCGAAGATGCCGCCCAATCTTTTGGCGCGGAATGCAAAAGCGAAAAATCTTGCTCCTTCGGCAATATTTCTTGCACGTCTTTCTTTCCTGCAAAACCACTGGGTTGTTACGGTGATGGCGGCATGTGTTTTACCGATGATGAAAGGCTTGCTCAAGCAATGATTTCCATAAGGATTCACGGCAAAGGGAACGACCAATATGACAATATAAGAATCGGTATCAATGGCCGTCTTGATACTATCCAGGCAGCCGTTCTCCTGGCAAAATTTGATATCTTTCCTGAAGAAATAGATATTCGCCAGCGAGTTGCGCAGAACTACTCGATCCTCTTGTCAAAATGCCCCGATTTGGTTTGTCCATTTCCCTCCATCAACCAAATAAACCAGACAAACGAAACAAACCATAAGAGCGCCTGGGCTCAGTATTCATTGCTGACAAAAAGTGGCGATCAGCGTAATGCGATCATAAACGAACTTAAGGATGCCGGCATACCCACGGCCATCTACTATCCTAAACCCCTGCACCTTCAGACAGCTTTTGCTTCTTTGGCATATAAAGAAGGTGATTTTCCGGTCAGTGAGAACTGTGCCAAACGCATCTTCAGTCTTCCCATGCACCCGTATTTGAAATCGGTAGATCAGGAAATTATTTGCAACACCATAATGAAAAGGGTCTAAATTAGTTGAGAGTATCTTTTTTCAACATTTCTAGAACAATGATCTTACCCCGAAAATTTAGACACACTCATGCAACGTTTTTCAGCCAATTTTCCTCGTAATCGGCCGGCGAAATGTAATCTAATGTTGAGTGCCTTCTTTCCCGATTATAAAA
>DHHR01000025.1 GCA_002403385.1 Syntrophaceae bacterium UBA4767
GAAATAGGAAAGATCGTCGGCGGCACAGATTACAGCGCCGTCAGCCAGTCCAGGAAGAGATTGCGGGAAAGACTCAATCGGGACGCAACATTGAAGAAGAAATATCAGAGTATAGAAGAACGAATAGCGGAAAAGTCAAGATTAAAGATTTGACCCCTAAGATACCCTAAGATAACCCCCCTAAGATAACCCAACGACCGGACGAGACTTTTCATGCCGGCAAAATAAAGTTTGTGGCGGGCCTCATAGGCGGAACACGTGAAAACATGCTGCGTCTGTTTGCGGCTATGACCCATGATTTCAAAAATGCAAAACGAAAACGGAAGAACATGAATATGGGCGTCCTTAACAAATGCATTCATGATTTGTTTGAGCAGGATAGGATATTATTTGGATACCCTTTGAACAGTCGTTTTAAAAAGTTTGAAAAAGAAGGCAACTTCTGCATACGGCATAGGTAAGACACGAGCATCCATTGCCTGCTGCCGCAATAGAGAAAAATCATCAATTTTATGTTGCAAAAACGAAGGGAATAATGGTAGAAAAACCAACTTTTGATATTTCTTTGCCATTAAACCCTTAAAAGTATAATTGAGACCTTTGAATTTGTGATTAAATCGCCTTGCCGTCATTCCGTGCTTGACTTGAGCCTGCCCCGTACTCGATACGGGGGAATCCAGTGTTTTCAAGCCGTTATAGATTCCGCCCCGATTTTCATCGGGGTGACGCGTCGGAATGACGTGAGTGGCCGTTTTTCAAAGGTCTCTAATTATTTTGAGGATAAGCAGCATGTCTCATCATTTGCCCAAAGTTACCGTTGTTATACCGGCTTATAATGCCGCTCCTTGGCTTCCGACACTTTTTGAGGGACTTGACCAGCAGACGTTCCGCGATTTTGAGGTGATTTTTGTCAATGACGGCTCTACGGATAATACAGGGGCTCTTCTTGACGCTTATGCAATGTCCCGCAAATGGGTTAAAGTTTTGCATCAAAAGAATAAGGGACCATCTGCGGCTCGTAACATAGCCATCGAGATGGCAAGGGGAAGCTTCATCGTTTGCGTTGATGCCGACGATGCCATCGCGCCGTCTCATCTTGATGATCTTTATTCACTGGCGACATCTCTTAATCTCGAGGTTGCGATGTGCAACGGATGGCGTTTTCGTAAGGTAATTAGTGACGCTGATAGACCTATTGTCACAAAAATACGGCCGGAAAGGGTTATGACCGGCGCGGAGTGGTTTGAAACGACTTTTAACGATGGACAGTGGTGGAGAAGGCCTTGGATGATGATGGTGCGTAAGGACCTTCTCAAACGGCATTCCATAAGTTTTGTGGAGGGTATTGCCTCCGGGGATAGTCTTTGGAACGCGATGCTTCAGGCAAGGGCAATGCGGGTTGCCTACACACCGAAGCAAAGTTACTATTACCGACGAACGCCCGGCTCTATCCAGCAGGACCAGTCTATTGTCAAAAAGCTGTGGAGAATAGAATCAAATATAGTTATCATTAAAGAAATGTGGAAGATGGCTGATTCTGAAATGCCGCATACAGCAATTCTCTTTAAAAGAGCGGCTGCGTATAGGAGCAGGAAACTGTTGAGGCAGATTGCCGAATTGCCTTTCAGACAGCAGATCGCCATATCCCGTGAACTTCTAAGGATGGGTTTCCTTTCCCGTATGTTTCGGGAAGTGGAAACGGGCATGCACCGAAAAAAAATCGCCCGAGCTTACTGGTTTGCATGGCTTGGGACAGTGGCAGAGGCTTTGAAAATAAACAAGGCGGTTCATTTTAACCTTATAAGATGACAGTGGATGATGCCTAATTCTTCTAATTCCTTTCTGACCAAAACTGAAAGCGGGGGGGTAGCCATCGGCAGGGATTACCTGTTTCTGATCTTGGGAATCATGGCCTTTCTTTCGGTTTTTTTTACCCTGACTACTGTTGGAGGCAAGGATTTAAGATATGTCTTTCCTTCGATTGCATTTGCCGTTGCGATTATCTACTTATGGAAAAGAGAAGAAAAACGCGGCCTTCTGAAACATCCTATCTTTTATGCGATTTTTGCCTATGTATTGGTCAGTTATCTTATGATGCCGTTTTCATTTGATCCTCAGGTATCTGGGAAATATTTATACAGAGAAGTGCTCACCGGGTTTTTTATTTTTATCAGTGTCGCCGTCAGTATTGGCGCTTACCGAAAGGAAGGAGATATTTATTTAATACTAACCTGCCTGGCAGTGATCTGCCTGGTTCTGGTACTGGTTGGTTTTATTGCCATTATTATCTCAAATCCAAACCCTAACATGCGTTATCTGAAGTTTCCATTATTCAATTTCCGACTTCATTACAATAACTTTCCCTGGTATGTAAACTTGATTTTCCCCTTTATGGTGGCCGGGGTCTTAATTCATCACCGGCTGAGGACCAGAATGCTATTTGGAGGGCTGGTTCTCTTTTCGGCTCTGGTTTTATTGTTAAATATCTCAAGGGGAGGTTGGGTAAGTTTATTTACCACCATAGTTCTCTGGCTGGTTTTTTTAGTAAAAAAAGATAAGAAGTTCTTGCCTCCTGCAGCTATTGGTTGTTTGTTGGTTTTCATATTGCTTACATGTTTATGGTTTTTCTCCCCAGTATTTAAGGCGAGAGCTATTTCCACTGGCGAGGATGCAAAAACTATAACCAATCGGAGCATGATCTGGTCGGCTTACATAGAAACAATTAAGAAATCACCGGTGGTTGGATGGGGTTACGGAAAAAAGATTAAGCCCTCGGTGGTGGCTAAAGGGCCATCCGATGGGACTAAAAAAAATAAAGGGGAACCTTGGTGGAACCGCAAAAACGCTCATAACCTTATACTCGAAATTCTTTTTCACCAAGGATTGATTGGCCTTCTCTTTTTTGCTTTATTTGCCGGAACCACTGTATTTTATATGGTAAAGACAATATGGTTTACCGGCGAGGCTAAGGAACAGTTATTTTTTTATGCCGCTTTATGCAGTTTTGTAAGTGTGTTTATGGTTCACGGCTTGATTGAGATTATTTCTTTTCCTCTGTTGGCCTGCCTGGCCAGCCTGTCCACGGGATTGCTGCTTAATAAGCCCCTTTTCTGCTTGAAACCACAGGCAGGGTCTTAAGCAGAATCACCATATCCAGCCACAATGACCAGTTGAGCACATACCAGGTGTCGAGCGTAAGCCGGTCGTCAAAACTAAGTTCGTTCCTCCCCGAAACCTGCCATATTCCGGTAATTCCAGGTGGCGTAAGGAGAATATAATCCTCGTAGTTTTTCATGTCCTCGATCTCTTGGGGAAGGTAAGGGCGCGGTCCAACTAAAGACATCTCACCTTTTAAGACATGAAAAATCTGGGGCAATTCATCAAGGGAGGCGGCTCTTAAAAATCTTCCTACTTTTGTAACTCGAGGATCATAGCTTTTTAATTTTTTATATTTTTCCCATTCTTCCTTTGCCTCAGGATTGGTATTTAAAAAGGCCCCGAGGATGGAATCTCCATCTTCATACATGGTTCGGAATTTTAGGCATCGAAAGACATTCCCCCTTTTCCCGACCCTCTCCTGGCAGTAAAATACCCCGCCAGAGGAATCGAGTTTTATGAGTAATGCGATTATTCCGGTAAAAATTAAGACAGGAAGGAAGAGCAAGCCCCCGATGATTATGTCGAAAGCTCTTTTTAGTGTCTGAGACGTGGCTGACTTGAGGTTGTTTTTAACATCAAGCAAAAGCAGCCGCTTGGAAAGCAGGAAGCAGGTGGTTGCGTTCAGCAACGGAAGGTCTTTTGCTTCAGGCATAAAAAGTATTCTTTTTACATAGGGGTACACGTCCCTGCCAAAAGATATATCTGTTCCATGCCTGGCAATAACCGTAGTTGAAATGTCAAAATAACGGGTAAACTCCCTATTAAATGAGCCCGTATCTCCTAATACCTTGAGCTTCCTTCCATAAACTTCTATCGTTGTCCCGAGCTTATCCGGGTCATCGTCAAGAAAACCGATAACCTCATACCCTAAATTTACGTCCTTTATAATGCCCTTTGCCGCATCTATTCCGGACTGCCCGGCCCCGAAGATTATTGCCTTCTCTTTCCCGACATTGAGTTTAAAAAGTAGCCGGTTGACCATCAGCCGGAAAAAGGGATAGAACCCTAATGCAAAGACATAGAAAAATAGAAGCACTAACCTTGAAACCTGAAGAGACATCTTTCCCAGGCCAACAACCGCATAAATTATAACAATCGTAAGCGTTAGGGCCTTGACAATTTCTCTGGTCATACCCCAAAAAGGCAATCTCTTCCAATAGAGGCCCTCATAGGCAAAGGATAATATAAGAATTGCCGGCATCCACCAGATCTTTAAAAAATGAAGAAAACTAAAACCGAAGGGAGGGAAAAAAAAGCTGAGGAATTGATCCGCAAACTTTCGGGTTGAGTAGGCCAGAAACAGGCAAAACAAGAAAGCGATCAGGTCAGAAGAGATTAAAAAAAATACCTTTAGAGTTTTTTTGGTTCCTCGCTGTTTCATGTGGGTAGTCTAAATTCGAGTTTGCCTCCGATGAGGTAGATCACGGTGATCAGGTTTTTCACGGTACGGTATCCCCTGTCCCTGGCTTTGGCGGCTTGGATGAGGCTGTTGATTCCTTCAAGGATGCCGTTGTTGATCTTTGACGTGAACCACCTCAGAATGCCGTCCCAATGGCGCTTCATGGACATAGTGGTTCAAAACCCGCCAGAGCCGGGTGTCGTGCTCTTTGACAATATCCGCAATGGATTTTACCGACATCGCCTTGGCCATCATCATAATCAGCGCCTCAAACAACAACGTAAAACCACTTCCCGAACGAGCCCAGGGAACCTCGATCGTTTTGATGCCACAATCTCCACAACTCACACGAGGAACCCGAGCATTCAGATATGCCTCATGCTGGAAAAAGTTCAAATGCCGCCGTGTGTGCCGCTCAGTGTCGTATGCACTGCACCCCTCTCTGCCGCAAATGGGACAGCTAAAAACACTGCCACGGGGAAAATCAATCTCAATATCCAGACGACGCTTATCCATGTTAAACTCACAAGACACCACATACCATGGCGGCCTCAAACCCAATGCCAACTGAAAAAGTTCTGTGTCCCTCATAACGATCCGTATCAACCTCCTCAATATCTTGATTACGGATCTCTATCATGTTCCAAACGGGGTTACCCATACTTTTTAGCGAGGAGCCGTTTTTTTCACCTGCAAATCCCCTTTTGACAGGCGAGACGCCTGTCCTACCGAAGTTTCCCCGCAGCCTGCCACCCCTATAGTGAACGACTTTTAAAAGCTGCCATGTTCGACAGAGCATGTCCTGTCACCCTGAGCTTGTCGAAGGGCACCGAAGGGTGGCTATTTATTCATATATAAAATCATCATCCCTGGCTGGACAGCCGTCTTAAGCTGTCCTGACTGCAATTTTCATCATTTTCGTGAGATAATAATTCATGAACGTTTCGTTTTTAAACGTCAATCTTCGCGTGCCGCCTACCCTGCCGGATAAACTCCACGAAAAAGGCAAGCAGGATAAAAAAGAAAACCCCTCCGATAAAGGCAATGCCGGCTACCAGTCTTTTAGCGAGCACGGGCTTCTTCGGCAGGGTAGGAGGAGAGGCAAACCGCATCACGTCATTGAATCGGTGCTCAAATCCGGAAAAGTCGGAAAAGACCTCATTTCGAACGATGAGGAACTCTTCCCGGGAGAGATCCTTGCCCTTAAAAAACTCGTCTTTGAGACGGTTCAGAAAGTCAAATAAGGCTTCCTGATTTCCCTTTCGCATCCCTTCTTTCAGAAAAGAGAAGAATTCCAACTGAACCGTGTTGATTTTCAGATCCCGGCGGGTATCGGTAATAGTTAATCGGGTGTCGCTGATTTCGACGTCAGTGGCCGCCATCTGCGTTGACGGCGGGAGATAGCGATAGCCTCCTCCCTCCACGGATACGACTTCCCGGCTGGAAGTTCTCCCGGCCTGGGGGGAGCGACCAGCTATTCTTTTGAGGTCCTCCAATTTTTGCTGGTTTTGTTGCAGGGCAAAATCAAGATTGGCAAGTGTACTCTCCACCTCTCGGAGATGGACATATGCATCTTCATATTTTGTCTTCACATAATCGTCAAGCAGCTTATGCTCTATGGAATATTTTATGAAGCTTCCTAACCCTTCGGCGCACTTTTGAGCGGAACGCGGGGAAGGCATCCTCCATTTCAGCTTCAGGGCAGTAATATATTGTTTTGCCGGATCGAATTGGGCGCCTCCCTCAGGAATTTCCTGCTTGCCATAGGCATAAACCACCTCCACATTTTTTTCGAGGCTATCTATTTTTCTGAGCTTTGGTTCAAGGTCATCAAGCTCGGCTTCGGGGATGAAGTCATGGCTCTTTAAATACCCAAGAAAGGAATCCGGCGACAGAAAGGTTTCGGAATACACCTTATACTCCGGCAGGAATAATTCCGCGCCTTCGGCGCTTAATCTCAACACCCCCTGGCTCTCATATTGACACAGTAAAAAAGAGGATAGAATCCCGGCCAGCGTGGTCGCCGCCACCCCGATAACAATCAGCCACCTTCGCCTCCAGATCACCCGCAGATAATCGTAGAGGTTTATTTCATCGTAATCTTCTCGAATTCTATTCTCGTCCATAATCTCTCCGGTGCATTATTTCATAAAAACAGGATACTTACACTACTTATAATCTTTGAAAAATAAAGTTGTAATTTAATCAATGCCATTTTTGAGGAAAGGAAGCATAGTTATATCAACCAGGCATCATCCCCAAAGCGAGCAATATACCCGGTATGTCTCACCGGCAATACGATCCCAATCATATTGCTCTTTAATCAGCTGAATCCGTGCTTGTCTCTCTTTCTCGTTAAATCCGGTCTTTAAACTTTCTTGCCATATCTTCAATATCTCCTCCTTTGAAGTATCTCTCTTCGGGAAGAGTGACCTCCCGGTTGGGAGGAATATCGCTTACCACCACTGATAGCCCGTAGATTAAGGCCTCAAGGAGCGCGATTGCAAATCTTTCAATTCTTCTACTGTAATCCCGGCTTTCTTCAAAATGTTATGCAATGTGCCCTTTTTAATTTCCTTATGAAGAGGCACAATAACTGAAAGATTCCTCTCCAGATTGTGCATGAAAATATGGCTTCCTCTCTGATGGTCTACTGCAAAACCAATTCTGCGAAGCGCCTTGACTACCTCTTTTCCTGAAAATACTCGGCTCATAGAGCCACCTCTAATTCTTTCAAAATTACCCCGGGCTTTGATTTTATCTCATTAACTTTTTCAAGGCCTTCCAAATAGCAGATGATGGCTTCTTTGGCATTTCTCAAAGCCTCTTCCTCGGTCTCACCTTGTGTAAAACACCCATCAAGAGCGGGAACGTTAACATTATATCCACCCTCTTCTGCTTTCTCTAAGATAACATTGAATTTCATCTGGCTCACCCCCTTTAACATTTTTCTTTCTTAATTTTTCACTATATCTATAAAAATCTGGATGTATCTTCTATACTCAATGTTATGCATTGTTTAATTTTTTATACACTTGAAAAGTCTGTTCTGCGATTCTATCCCAGCTATCACGGCTGTCCGGTTAAAGTTGGC
>DHHR01000047.1 GCA_002403385.1 Syntrophaceae bacterium UBA4767
AGCTACCCGATTCGTCATACATGGTTTCCGATGGCTCTTCTGCCGGAGTCCGTCTAAACCGTCATCCTCGTATGCTTTCTTGATGTCGCAAAAATGCTGACATGATACGCCGTTTACCTTACAGGCCTCCGATACGTTCTTCAAATACTCCGCTAGCTCTAGGAAACTTAGTTTGTTTCTGATAAGCTTCTCTTGGGTGGTCATCTTGTTATCCTCCTTTTTTTGTTTATGGCTAAACAATCTGGAGGGTACTGACCACCTTTTTTATCTAACTGTCAAGTCAAGTCCGTCCTCGGACAATTCAATTCGACTTTTTATGAGTTCATCATTCTTTATCCAGTCTTCTTTTCCACTCGCTTATCATGTTTATGGCATCCATTGGCGTCATTTTCATGACATCAATATTTTTAAGCTCATGCACAATCAAATCCTCACCATCCATAAAAAGGCTTAGTTGAACTTTCTTCTTTTCTTCCTTTTTCTTGCTATAGGCGATACGGGGAATGCCAATCGCATCCAGTTCCCCTTTTTCAAGGTTGGCCAATATCTCCTTCGCGCGAATGATTACCTCTTCGGGAACACCGGCAATTTTGGCTACCTGAATGCCATAGCTCCGATTCGTCCCCCCTTCCACGATCTTTCTCAAGAAAATTATTCTATCCCCCCATTCCTTGACGGCGATGTTATAATTTTTCACCCCTTCTTTAGTCGTAACTAGGTCTGTCAATTGATGATAGTGAGTCGCAAAGAGGGTCCGTCCGCCAAGTTGAGGCGCATCGTGAATGTATTCCGCCACCGCCCAGGCAATACTTAAACCATCAAATGTGCTGGTCCCCCGCCCCACTTCATCGAGAATAATCAGGCTGCGCCGGGTTCCATTTTTTAAGATGCTGGCAACTTCGTTCATCTCCACCATGAAGGTGCTTTGTCCCCGCGCCAGACTGTCCGCCGCTCCAATGCGGGTGAATATTCTATCAACAACACCGATATGAGCTTCCGATGCCGGGACAAAACTGCCCATCTGGGCAAGAACGACAATCAGCGCGATCTGCCTGATGAACGTGGACTTCCCTGCCATATTGGGACCTGTAATGATAAGAAATCTATTTTTCTCCACATCAATAAGGACATCATTGGGCACAAAACCACCGGGAAGGGGCATCCTTTCCACCACCGGATGTCTGCCATCTTTGATGGCAATCGTGTAGTCGTCGCTTATTGCAGGACAGCAGTAGTTATATTTTTCGGCTATCTCAGCCAGAGAGGCAATAGCATCCAGGTCGGCAAGGTGGGAAGCCGTATTTTGTATCCTTCTGATCTCCTTTGCTACTCTGCTTCGGATTGAAATAAAAATCTCGTATTCTCTTTCCCTGCGAAGCTCCTCGGCATGTAAAACCGTGTGCTCGTATTTTTTGAGCTCCTCATTGATATACCTTTCCGCGTTGACCAGCGTTTGCTTGCGGATATACTCATCGGGAACTAGGTGGACGTTGGATTTGCTCACCTCAAGGTAATAGCCGAATACGCTATTAAAGCCCACCTTTAAAGAGTTGATGCCTGTTTTTATCCTTTCCTTCTGCTCCAGTTGCGCAATCCACCTTTTGCCGTCTGTAGTGACGGAAATAAGTTTATCCAACTCCTCATCGTAACCTTCCTTGATGATTCCACCCTCACGAATGGTCATGGGAGGATCATCCGCAATTGCTCGTTCAATGATATCCGCAATATCCCCCATCTCATCAATACCCGCATAAAGAGACGCCACAAAAGGCGCTTCTATTTCCTCGATTAATGACCGTATGGACGGAAGAATTTTTATCGAGGTCTTCAGCGCAATCAAATCCCGGGCGTTGGCCACCCCAAGTGCTATGCGCCCCCCCAGCCTCTCTAAATCGTGAACGCCTGCAAGGGCCTTCCGCAAGGCCTCCCTTGCCAGGTGATGCTCCTTGATTTGAGAAACCGCCGCCAGCCTCTCACGAATCTTTTCAGGAATAACAAGAGGGTAATTGAGCCACCATTTAAGTCTCCTTCCCCCCATGGAAGTCATGGTTTCATCAAGCACATGAAAGAGTGAGCCTTCCTTTCGTCCATCAGCAATGGTGTAAAATAATTCCAGATTCCGCTTGGCCACGTCATCAAGCGCCAAAAATCCGTCTGTCTTATACCATTCAATATCCCGGATATGGCCGATATGATCTTTCTGGGTTTCCTCGGCATATCGCAATACGGCGCCGGCGGCGGCAACCATAGCGGGATGCCGCTCGATCTCTAATGGTTGAATCTGCTCGTGGGGAAAATATTGGCCCAATCTGCTTTTCGCTTCCTTCGGATCAAAGTAATCCGCGGTAAAATAATTGACCCGACAGCGATAACATTGCTGTAAAAATGTTTTTAAGAAGCGGTTATCCTTCAAGTCATCGGCAATAATAAGTTCCCTGAAATTCAGTCCGCTTGCCTGCGCCAAGAAAAGGTTATGATCTTCCGATTCGGCAACCCGAAATTCCCCCGTGGAGATGTCCAAAAAAGCCAGCCCAATTGTGTCATGCATGAGACACAAGGCCGCCAAGAAATTATTTTCCTTCGCCGTCAGATTAGCATCATCAAAAACAAGGCCGGGGGTGATGATGCGCACCACATCCCTTTTAACAACGCCCTTGGCCTGTTTGGGATCCTCGACCTGCTCGCAGATGGCAACCTTGAAACCCTTTTCGATAAGTTTTGAGATATAGGAAGAGGCCGCATGGTAAGGAACACCGCAGAGGGGGATGCTGTCTTCTTTGCCCTTATTTCTGGAAGTCAGGGTGATTTCCAAGATTTTCGACGCCACCGTCGCATCTTCAAAGAACATCTCATAAAAATCACCCATTCTGAAAAAAAGGATGCAATCCTTGTAGCGTTCTTTCATCTCAAGATACTGCTTCATGGCCGGCGTTAGATTCGTCATTTCCATCTACCGTTGCCCCTTTTCTTCAGATCAATATAATCCACCCTCCCTTGATCACTGATAAACGCATTAAGGAGCCAACTTATGACGCTGATAATGACAGCCCCCAAAACGGCTGTCCAAAAACCATGCACACTAAAGCCGACAACGACAGCGGAGACCATCTTAAGAAGCATGGCATTGATCACAAAGGTAAAGATGCCCAGCGACAGGATATTGACGGGAAGCGTAAGAATAATGAGCACGGGACGCAAAAGAGCATTCAGAATGCCCAGCATGGCGGCGGCAAAAAAAGCAGAGAAAAGACTGCTCACTTCGATTCCTTTTAGCAGGTAAGAGGCAGACAAAATCGCCACCGTCAAAACAAGCCAGCGCAGCAAAAGTCCTTGCATGATTATATCTCCAACCTACACAGGCCAGCCGGCCTCATCAACGGGGGGCGCACCATTATAAATTTGCCCGTCCCTCTCTTACGGTTCAGGAAAATTTGCCCTGCGCTTTTCTTTCTGAGCGCGAACGCCTTCACGGGCATCCAGAGAGCTAAATATGGGCAGGCCTATTTCGAGTTCCCTCTTGAAAGCGTCTGTATAATTCATATTCTTAGTTTCCCTGAAACATCGAATCATTCCCTGGACGGCAAGCGGCCCATTGCCGGCGATCCTGTCAGCCAGTTCCATAGCCGCCTTCATCAAATCCGGGCGGGGAACCACGGCATTGAGAAACCCCCATTCATGAAGGGTCTTGGCGCTAAAATCATCCGCCGTCAAAAGAATTTCCATCGCCCGGCACGGTGTCAATATGCGCGGCAGATAAACATTGGCGCCCCCTGTCGGCATGATGCCCAGACGGGCCTCCCGCATTTGAAACACCGCATCCTCTGAAGCAATGCGAAGATCGGCGCCCATGATCATCTCAAATCCACCGGTTAAACAATAGCCGTTAACTGCCGCGATAATGGGTTTGTTGACCGTATTGGGCTTCAGCATGGCTTCCCCAACGCGGGGGCCGAAACCGGCCAGCCACTTTTCTGCTTCTGTTTCCGGTTGTTTGACCTCGGTTAGAATCGGGATAGCTGTCTTCAGATCCATGCCTCCACAAAAGATATCGGGCAATTGAGAATACAGAATCACCACGCGGATGCCATTATCTTCATTGATCGTTTTCCACGCTCTGTGGAGTTCCATCAAAATACCGGCATCCAGAGCATTTTTTGCTTCCGGACGGTTAAGCCCCACTTTTGCAACGTATCCTTCCTTTTCAAATACCAATGCCATAAGCTTTTCCTTCCCTAATAGTTGAATTCTTTGTAAACAATCATCGGAAAGAACACCTCGAAAGTTTTGGTATTCTACAAAAAATATCCGTCAAAGACAATTTGTTTCATCCTTACAGTTGAATATCACATCGAATCCGCCAAAATATATAGCCATTTCTGCAAAAATGCTTTATCTTTCTTAGCGTTACTACCTTATTTCTAGAGGAGGAAAGATGATTTCCCATGATGAGCGGAATCGCTACCAGCGCCAGCTCCCTCTCATCGCTGAAGACGGGCAGGAAAAGTTAAGAAATGCCCGCATTTTGATTGCAGGGGTAGGCGGATTGGGTACGATCATCGCCACGTATCTTGCCGCGGCCGGTGTGGGCCGAATCAGGCTCGTTGACCATGACAAGGTGGAAACAAGCAATTTCAACCGACAGATGCTCCACTTCTCCTATGATCTTGGCAAGCAGAAAATCATGTCCGCTTCCGAGAAACTCATGATGCTGAATCCCTACGTTAAGATCGAAAGCATTGATAAAACCATAAACGAAGATACTGTTCACGAAATATGCCGGAACATGGATATCATTATAGACGCCATGGACAATTTCCCTACGCGATATTTATTAAACCGCGCCGCCATTGCATACCGCATTCCCCTTTTCCACGGGGCCGTGCGGGGATTCTATGGACAGGCAACCACCATCATGCCCTGCCGGACGGCGTGTTTAAAGTGCATTTTCCCCACCAGCCCTCCTCCGGAAACCTTCCCCATCATCGGCGCCACTTGCGGAGTAATCGGCTCTATCCAAAGCACTGAAGTCATCAAATATCTTACCAATAAAGGAGATTTGCTAAACAACCGGATGTTGTTCTGGGATGGACTTTCAGGAAATATGAACATTTTCGCCATATCTAAAAATCCCTATTGTCAAGTCTGTGGAAATATAATACTCCCCCAAAACTGGACAGGGGTATAAGGTGAGAGATATAAATCCAGCAGGGGAAAGAAAGAGAGGAAAGGCAGGAAGATGGGAAAATCTTGAGGGAAATAGGGGTCACAGGGAAATAGGGCGAAATAGGGGTCAGGTCTTTAATCTTGACAATTCAGCGACAATGAGCTAATCAGATAGTCATGTCAAGACTATTGCGTATACAATACGCAGACGCGTATTATCATGTAACGTGCCGGGGCAATGACAGGCAAGCGATTTTTAGGAGCGAAGTCGACCGGGAGATATTTTTGGAGCAACTGCGACAATCTCTTGAAGTATTCAATGTCACGCTTCTGTCCTACGCCCTGATGCCGAACCACTTTCACCTGCTGGTGACAACACCGGAAGGAAATCTTTCGGAATTCATGCAGCACTTCAACCTAAGCTATACAGCGGCATTCAATCGCAAACATAGACGAAGGGGCCATCTCTATAAAGGGCGATACAAAGCATTCCTGATAGACGCCGACAACTACCTTCTGGAAGTATCGCGGCACATCCACCTCAATCCGGTTCGGATGAAATCGGAAGCTAATCTCAACGAGCGGTGGTCGGATTTGTTAAAAAGTGAATTGACCAGTCTGCCTGGCTATTTACATCAAAAGAGAAGAAAGAGCTTTTGGGATTACGGGTTCGTGCTGGGATACATGGGTGGCGATACCAACCAAGGCCGCAGCCGATATAAGACGTTTGTGGAGCAGGGAATAAAACGAGATTTGGACAACCCTCTGAAATTGGGGATCGGTTCCGGCATTGTCGGAAGTGAAGAATTTATCACGGAGCTAAAGCAGATGCTGGGCATCCAGGGGGAGCCGGCCAGAGAACAACCGGAAACGAGGCAGCTTCACCGGGCATTTACAGCAGATGAATTGATAGATCGTTTCAGCAAAGTCGTTGCGGTAGAAAAGGAAGCGCTATTGGCCCGAGGGCGTCAGTCTATAGAAAAAGCCATGTTGATGGAGTTGCTCTATCGTTATTGCAGATTGATGCAGCCGGAAATAGGAAAGA
>DHHR01000071.1:0-9159 GCA_002403385.1 Syntrophaceae bacterium UBA4767
AAAAAAATCGATGATGCTCCAGTTGAGGAGAAGAGAAAAATGATCGAACCCACCCATAACCAGACAATGCGCGCTGCTGGATTTGTCGCGGTCGTCATACTACTATATTTCTCAAAGGGATGGTTCCTATAATCTCCGCATCATGAATGCCATTGACGAACAGTACACCCAGAGGCCATTTTACGGCGTCATCAGGATGACTCAATCTCTCAGGGAAGACTATGGATTTGACGTCAATCCCAAGCGTGTGCGGATACTTATGCAACTGATGGGACTGGAGGCTATTTATCCCAAGCCGAGTTTGAGCAAAGCGGTAAGCTCTCATAAAAAGTATCCTTATTTGCTGCGGAATCTGGTTATAGACCACCCTGATCAGGTGTGGGCTACAGACATCACTTACATTCGCCTGCAGCATGGTTTTGTCTATCTGGTCGCAGTGATGGACTGGTACAGTCGTTACGTTTTGTCCTGGGAGATATCCACCACTCTCGATGCCGCTTTTTGTATAGAGGCTTTACAAAAGGCTCTCCTGATATCAAAACCTGAAATTTTCAATACAGACCAAGGAAGTCAGTTTACCAGTAAAGAGTTCATAACCCCGCTGGAGGAAAAGCACATTCGCATCAGCATGGATGGCCGTGGCAGAGCTTTTGACAACATCATGGTCGAACGCCTCTGGAGGTCGGTCAAGTATGAAGAGGTTTATCTTCAAGGCTACGAAAAACCATCCGATGCCGTCAGGGGGTTAATAAGCTATTTCGAGTTCTATAACAACAAACGCTTACATCAGTCCCTGGGTTACAAACCGCCGGTGGATTTCTATCCTCCAGCTCAAAAGATAAAGGGAGGGTTGGCCTCGCCTCACCTGAGCTTCGCATGGGCTCCGCTCGGCTCGGCCAACCACACATTAAATCAAAGAACAGAGCAGGCTCTTGAAATGCACCAAATACAACCCCATTTTTTGTCTTGACTTTGGGGAGTACCTCTCTCTGAACTCAAAAGCCTGGATAAGGAATGATGGACGCCGGTGCAGGAATTTCCTCGCCGGATGTCGGATAAACGTAACGATCAGGCTGTGAGTTCGCCGAAGTGAGAGAAACTCGCCGACCCCTGAAAAAAACCGATGGTGAGGTGCGCTCAGTCGCCGGCAAGGTATCGCAACACATTGTAATAAATACGATTTAAAAAGTTCTTGACAAGGGGGGATATAGAATGTCCCCTATTTCCTTATAACGTTTAAATGCTCCTAAGCGGTGATTTTCACCAAAATAAGGTTATATCGACCGCAAACACACAGTTTATCTGTATGATTTTACAATATAGAAATATCAAAAAATTATTCTTTGTCAGTAGTGTCCGGTTAATTTAAATTTATTACGTTTATAAATCAATCATAACAAGTAAATAAGCATGTATTTTCTTTTTATCGATTTGAAATTTTATTCCGGTTATACCAGCCTCTACTTTGTTGGAGGTGTTGATAATGAATTCCGGGAAAACTGTTTTTTCACAAATCATGGACTACCTGCCTATGTACGAGTTTCGTAAATGCGTCAACCGATACAAGGGTAATTACCACACCAGCAGCTTCACATGCATGGATCAATTTTTCTGCATGGCCTTCGCCCAACTGACTTACAGAGAGAGCCTACGCGATATTGAAGTCTGCCTTCGTTCACGTCAAGAGAAGCTTTATCATCTCGGCATTCGGGGTCGTATCTCTCGCAGCACGATTGCCGACGCAAATGAAAAACGCGACTGGCGAATCTACGCCGACTTCTGTCAAATCCTGATCTCTAAAGCACGAAACCTTTATGCCGATGAAGACTTTGGTGTCGAATTGGCGGATACAGCTTATGCTTTGGATTCAACAACCATCGATCTTTGCCTTGCTCTTTTCCCATGGGCATCATTTCGCAAACATAAAGCAGCCGTCAAAATGCATACCCTGCTGGACATTCGCGGAAACATACCATCGTTTATCGAAATAACGTCTGGAAGCGTTCATGATGTCAATATCCTCGACGTCCTCGTACCAGAACCTGGCAATTTCTATATCATGGATCGCGGCTACTTGGATTTCGACAGGCTCTACAACTTTACGCAACTCCTTTCTTTCTTCGTGACACGGGCCAAGAAAAATACGAAATTCCGCAGACTCTATTCTCATCCCGTCGATCGAAACACTGGACTCATCTGTGATCAAACGATCAGGTTGGTGACCTATCACTCACAAAAAGATTATCCGGCAAAACTGCGCCGCATAAAATACTTTGATTCTGAAAGAGCAAAACATCTTGTCTTCCTGACCAACAACTTTCTTCTTCCTGCTTTGACGATTGCCGATCTATACAAGTGTCGTGGGCAAGTCGAACTGTTTTTCAAATGGATCAAACAGCATTTACGAATCAAGGCTTTCTACGGCACTTCTGAAAACGCCGTTAAAACTCAAATATGGATTGCGATCTCTGCTTATGTGCTCGTAGCCTTCATCCGCAAACGACTTCATTTGGAGCTTAATCTCTACACAATTTTACAAATTTTGAGCGTGACGCTATTTGAAAAAGCGCCACTAAATCAACTCTTTGAAAATTTCGACTACAAAATATGCTCTGATTTCAAAAAACCTCTTTACAACCATCTAAATTTGTTCGACTATTAGCCGGACAGTAGTGATTTCTTATATTCTAAAAAATGGAAACATTAAATTTAACAGATATCACCGGCGGAACCCCAAAAGTCATAATGACTATCGCCGATCTTCTAAGAAGAATTATGGTCCATGATTGGCGCCGTCTTCTTTCCATCAAAATTACCGAAGCAAAAATAATTCACTTACTATCAACGTACTTTAAATTCAAAGCGGTGAAGGCTTCTATGCTTTTCGAGAAGCTTATTTATTAAACCTCAGCAAACAAAATTAAGGGGGATGAATGGTATGAATGCATTATCTAAAGATGACCTTAAGATGTTAATACAAAAACGCGACAATTTGTGCTTATCCCTTTTCATGCCTACTTTCAGGGCAGGCGCAGAAATACAGCAAAACCAGATTCGATTAAGGAATTTGCTTAAAGAAGCTGAAGAGAAATTGACCACAAATGGATTGCGTCCCCAAGATGCAAAAACACTACTTGAACCAATTCAGTGCCTTTTGGGAAATGTCCTATTTTGGCGGAAACAAAGTGACGGCCTTGCCATTTTTCTGTCACCAGGGCTATTTCACTATTATTTGCTCCCCATAGACTTCATGGAATTGGTCGTCGTTAGCGACCATTTTCATATTAAACCTCTTCTACCCTTGCTTAGCAGTGATACACGCTTTTTTGTTCTCGCACTAAGCCAGGGTGAAGTCAAACTCCTAGAAGGAACAAGATCAAACCTCAAGGAAATAGACCTCGAAACGCTTCCTCGGAACCTTGTTGAGGCTTTGCAATATGACGAAATGGAAAGACAGATTCGTTTTCACACAGGAATATCGGGAAGCGGCACACGCGGCATCATGATTTCCGGGCATGGCGCTGATATTGATGCAAAGGGTGGTATTTTAAAATTCTTCCGAAAAATTAACAGAGGTTTGCATGATTTTCTAAAAGAAGAAAGAATACCTTTAATTCTAGCAGGAGTGGATTATCTTTTCCCCATTTACAGAGAAATTAACACATATCCCTACCTCATTCCCGATGGCATTTCCGGCAATCCAAAAGGAATACCTGCGGAACAACTACATAAACAAGCATGGGACATCATAAAGCTTCATTTGCAGAAGTCTGAAGATAACGCTATTGCTCAATATAAGCAGTCTTTGGGCACGGGACTTACTTCTACAGACGCGAAAGAAATTATTCAGGCTGCTTATCATGGTCGCGTCGGATATCTTTTTGTTACCGCTGGTCTTCAAATATGGGGGAAAGTTGAACAGGACGCTCAACAGGTTTGTCTTTCGGAGACTCAGGCAGCAAATGACGATCTGGTTGATTTGGCCGCCATACAAACCTTTTTAAACGGCGGGGAGGTGTTTGCCTTACCACAGGAAAAAATGCCTGGCAAAGCGGCGCTGGCGGCTGTCTTCCGATATTAATCAAGGAAACATTAGGCTAACAGATTTCGCAGCAACGCGGAAAATATGGTTGGAGAGCTTGTCGAACTACGGAGATACCGATTTTTTTGCAATGGACTTTGAAAAACATTTTATTGTCAAGGATTATAAACTTAATCGGTTCAAGGCGGCAATGGAATAATCATGAATTTTGTTTTTTAACGTTTCGGAAAGTCCACAGTCGGGCTTAATGAGTTCAGGTTCGATTCCCATGAACTCTATTTTCGGGATGTTATGGTGCGTGTCCTTTGCCAGTTTCAGAACCTTAAGAATATCCCCTTCATGGGTGCTGAAGTTTTGCAGTTTTTTTTCGGTTACGACATCATCAGGAAAAAAGAAAACATATTCCCCAGGCGCTTTGCCCATCATGGCAGTATCCACAATGATGATTTTTTCCGTTGTTTCCGCAAGGTATGAAAATAGATTCAGGACATTTGCTGAAAGGTCGATGGCCTCCACCTGATCAAAATCATTAAGGAGGTCGTTTTCGGCAATATGTTCGATGATGCGAAGGCCAATGCTGTCATCATACATCCAGTAATTTCCGATACCGATAATATAGCGCATGAGGATAAAAAATGAAGGGGCCCCGAAGAGGAGCCCCCTTCATTTTAATAAGGATTTTTATTTTACAAATTTGACATCCAGATAATGGGTTGAGCATGAGATGCAAGGATCGTAAGCTCGTACCAGCATTTCAAGCGTAAGTTCCATCTGTTTCTCATCTTTTCCATCTGCGAGAAGTTTTGGAACGAGGGCTTCGAAATCCTTCTGGATATTTGCGTGGTTTTGGTTCGTTGGAATGATGCAGTTTGCCTTTGTACACATTCCTTCATTGTCGTAAGAGTATTCATGGAACAAGATGCCCCGGGGAACTTCCACGGCGCTGGCGCCCGTTGCAAACTTGGTGGGCTTTATGGGCTCTTCTTCTTTGATGCCGTCTTTGATGAGCTCGTCAAGAATTCTCAGACTCTCATGGACGCTGTGAACAACCTCGACAACCTGCGCTACGGAATTCATGAAGGGATTCACGCAGATGGGTTTTATGCCCAGCTCTGCGGCAACCTTCTTGGCTTCCGGATGGAGGAGGTCATAGTTGTTATTGAATCTGGCCAGCGCGCCGGCCGCGTAGCTTTCAAGCTTGTTCTTCGTGTACTTTGCGGTTGAAGCCGGAGAAACATATTCATTGGTGATTTTCCGGTAGTCGGAAACATCATATTTTTCTTTTGTGCCATCAGGAAGAACTGTCTGAACATCACCGTCATAAAGACCGTATTCTTTATCAGAGCAGACAGCCATATATTCAGTGGGCCTGTCAAAGGCCGGAATATTTCCAGCAACGGATTTAATTGTTTCCAACGTTGCTGCTAGATCGGGAACAGCCGCAACAATCTTTGCCTTGATTTCTTCTAAGTCATTTTTGGTCGGCAGTTTGGAGAATCCTCCTGGGATAACCGTTGTCGGGTGGGTGGTTCTTCCGCCTATTGCAGAACCCCACTCGTGGCACAGCCGCTTTAGTTTTAAGGCCCTCTTGACAACATCGGTGTGTGTAGGGATGAGCGGAAATACAGAGGGCGCGCCAAAAAGGTCAGGGGCCACCAGAAAATACACGTGGACAATATGAGAGTCAGCATTTTCTGCATGCTTTAAAAGGGTTCTGAGCTTCTTTGTTTGAGGTGTTACTTCAATGCCAAGGCCGGCTTCTGTGGCTTTTACCGATGCAAGGGTGTGTCCTACCGAGCAGATACCACAAATTCTGCTTGTGATTCTTCCAACTTCCGAATAGTGGCGACCGCGGCACATGGCTTCAATAAATCTCGGCGCCTCGGGGACTTGCCACTGACATTTTTCAATGGTACCGTCTTTGATATTGACGACGATATTGCCGTGTCCTTCGACACGAGTTAAATGGTGAACATTGATGTTAATATCTTTTTTCATTGTGCGTCACTCCTTAAGTTGGCTGAGAAGATTCTGGATTTGCTTTCCGCGCGTTTTTCGGAGAACTTTGCCTTTTCTATAAGAACTTTTTTCAGGGCCTTTTCGTTGGGCTTATCCACGAACCCCCTGCAGGCTTCACATGGTATGCCATCAGCCGGGCACGGCGCCCCGCAGCCTGCACGGGCAACCTGGCCGATGCAGTGGTCGCCTTCCTGGTATCTGCAGATCGTTCCATTTCTCTTGCATTCCACACAGACAGGATAGTTGGGAATAACGGGCTCCTTGTCATGGAGCAGATGGGAAAGGATTCTTAAGAGTTCGTATTTGTCCATGGGACAGCCATAGACACAATAGTCAACCTTAATGGCGGCTGATATGGGCAGCGCTTTCTGGCTGTCAAGATGGGGCATACCGGCATCCTTGCCATAAACATCTTCTTTGTAATCCGTCATATGGTTTTTGAGCGCGTTCACACCGCCGGTTGCAGCACATGCGCCGTACGCTATAACAATTTTTGCCCTGTTTCTAATTTCTTCGAGTCTTTTTCTGTCCGCTTCTCTGGTGAAGCTACCCTCGACGAGAGCGATATCAATGGGCTCTTTCGTTTTTTCAGACATTACCTCGCGGAATTCTACTATCTCGACATGATTAAGCAGTTCAAGAAATGCCGCATCACCGAAATTGGTCATTTCGATCTGGCATCCCTCACAGCATGTAAAATCAAAAAAAGCAACTTTAGCCTTTGCCATATTACAGCGCCTCCTCTAAATGTTCTATATCGGCATAGCTGAAGACAGGACCGTCAACGCAGACATACTTGTCATTGATTTGGCAATGTCCGCATTTTCCTACACCGCATTTCATTCTTCTTTCAAGATCAACATATACGTTTGACCTCGGGATACCTACCTTGTCCAGTTCCGCGATAACGAACTTGAACATAACCGGCGGGCCGCAGATGACGGCTCTTGTGTCCGGGGATATCTGGGTTTTCTTGAAGAGTGTCGTGATGACACCGACATTGCCCGTCCATTTTTCATCTCCCTTATCGACCGTTTCATAATAATCCACATCATTTGATTTTCTCCAGTTTGCAAGGTCACTGAGAAATAATTGCTGGCTGGGATCTTTTGCCCCATAAAATAGGGTGAACTTTTTAAATTCACTTCTCCTGTCCATAATGTACTGGATAAGGCTTCTTGTCGGGCAAAGGCCGATACCGCCTGCGATGATGAGGACATCATGGCCTCTTAACTTGTCAAGGTCGAAACCGCTGCCGAGGGGGCCTCTGACAAAAACGGACTGGCCCTTTTCCAGCTTATTGATGGCCTTTGAAACCCTTCCGACGGAGCGGACAACGATATCAAAGGAGTCCTTTCTGGTTGGCGAGCTGGCGAACCCGATAGGAATTTCGCCGTAGCCGAAGAGAGAGACTTCAAGAATCTGCCCCGGTGCGAACGCCATGGTTGCCCCATCTTTCATCTTAAGAGTAAAATGTTTTTCTAGCTCTGTTGGCTGTTCGACCTTGAGAATCTCAGTTTCCTTTGGAAGAAAAATATTTTTGTCTGAGTATGAGCAATTACAATGCATGTTAGGCCTCCATTATCTTATTGATTACATTTACCGGATCTGCGATGTCTGAGGTGCATGCTGCGGAACACCTGCCACATCCCACGCAGGCCGGACCGCCAAGCTTTTCGTTGAGATAGCTTGCTTTTCTCATGATTCTGTGCCTGAATCTCTCAGCACGTTCTTCTCTGAAGTTTTCGGTCGCTCCCCCGCCCAAAGATACTTTGGCGAAATCTTCGGTCAAACAGGCATCCCAGTAGCGGGTTCTTGCGCCTGAGACCTGATCCAGGTTCCAGTTGTCCTGGACATCAAAACAGTAACATGTCGGGCAAACGATATTGCACGAACCACAGGAGAAACAATCTTCGGCAAGCGCTTCCCAGAAAGCTTCTTTTGAAAAGGCTTTCCGGACCTTTTCCGCGATTTCCTTTGATGATCTGTTTAATTTTTCCGGGCATTTTCCCATCACGTTTTCATTGACCGCACGGGCTTCTTTTACCTGTGCGTCCGTGGCTTTTGCAAAGCTGCCGAACTTAACGAGCGCCTCACCCTTGTCGCCCCTTGTTTCATAAACGTAACCGCCGTTGATTTTTGTGATAAAACCATCGTGGCCCTTTGGGGGAACGTCTTTTCCCACCGTTCCCCAGAATGCCCGCTCCGAAATTGTCTGAATGTTGGAACCGATGATCGTTGCCGCTTCCCTGTTTGCCAGGTAATTCCAGTCTTCGTTCTTTTCCCTGAACAGGCGATCCGTCATGTCTATGGCTTTAATATCATAGAAGTGAACACCCAACAGAATTTTCTCCTGGGGCGAGATACACCCCTCGTATTTGTCCTTTTCGAATCTCACCATATCCTGGGATGGCGGGAAGAACTCCTTCTTGGGTGGAAGGAGCGTTACATCGTAATCAAGCCTAAGGTCTTCGGCTGATTCCAGTTTGGCAAATACAAATTTTTTCCTTTTTGCAACAGGTCCAATCACTGTCAGCGATTGGACCATTGCCGATACAAAATTTTTAAAATCTTTTTCGGTAATGAAATAAGCATTCATCATAATGTATATCCCCCTTGAGGCACTTAATCTGGTCCGTTTGGAAATTGCATCTTCGTTACTCTGGGTATACGTATAAAAGATTATGCCCCTGTGTCAAGAAAAATAACTTGTCCAGATTATGTTTTTTAAAACACGGTAATGTTAACAATTTTGTGTCAGAGATAGCCAAAGAAGGGGGACTCCGGTTCTATTATAGAAGTTTTCATGGGCTAAGGGCGACTAAAAGGCTCCTTCCTTGTGAGGAAGATTGATTCATACTATAAGAACCCTGACAGTTAAAATCGGTTTTCGTGAAGGGTATGGAGCAAGACTCTGATGACAAGTTTGATGGGGGAGGGAAGCGGGAAGCTGACGCTACACCCGCTACCAAAGAATGCAAATATTGCTTATCCAAAATCAATACTAAATCCATCCGCTGTCCGCAGTGCACTTCTGATTTGAGCGGGTAAAAAATTATCTCAGATTACACAATAGGAGACCTTTGAAAAACGGCCCC
>DHHR01000071.1:9187-23802 GCA_002403385.1 Syntrophaceae bacterium UBA4767
TCAAGTCAAGCACGGAATGACGGCAAGGCGATTTAATCACAAATTCAAAGGTCTCAATAGATAAAAAGAGACACTGATCAAAATTTTTATAAGATACATTTGATGCACTCGTAAAAAGGCGGAGATGTCACCCTGAGCTGTTTGTCCTGAGTTTAGCGAAGAGTCGAAGGGTGAACATAAATAATTGATATTACGTCATGATTCAACAGAGCCTGTCCTGAGCCAGCCGAAAGGCTCACCATGACAAAACCCGCGAATTTTGACTTTTTACGATTTTGTCACATTTCTGCGCAAAATCCATATCATTAAAAGTATTGATAATATAGCTATTGCTTCTTATGGCTGCCTATACGTAAAAATATACGTAGAATCTAAGTCCGATGTGGAATCTTAATATTAGGCAATCTCAAAGATCGTCTTGGCATTGTTTGAAGTCGCCTCCCCGACTTCTTCTAAGGGTATATCTTTGAGTAGAGCAACCTTCGCGGCCGTGTGAACGACATATGAAGGTTCATTTCTTTCCCCTCGGTGGGGATGGGGGGTCAGGAAAGGGGCGTCTGTTTCAATCAAAAGGCTTGTGAGGGAGACATATCTGGCTATCTCATGAAGCCGCTCGGATTTGTCGAATGTGACCGCCCCCGAAATGGAGATGTAGAACCCCATGTCAAGGCACTTCTTGGCCATCTGCTTATCACCGGAAAAACAGTGGATGATCCCCCGCTTATTTCCTTTCCAGTGGGCCAGTGTTTCCAGTGTTTCTCTATGGGCCTCGCGGTCGTGAATAATGACGGGAAGGTTCATATCGGCGGCCAGATCCAGTTGTTCGCCGAATCGACTGATCTGGGCCTGCCTGGGAGAAATCTTTCGAAAGAAGTCAAGACCAATTTCTCCGTAGGCGACAACCTTTTTTGATGTTTTTGCAAGATTCCGAAGGGTGTCGTATGTTTTGTTGTTAACCTCTATCGCATCATGAGGGTGAATGCCGATGGAGGCATAGACGGCCTCGTATTGATTGGCAATATCCACGGCTTTCTCACAGTCTTTGAGTGTTGTTCCCACCGTGATAATATAAGCAACGCCTGCTTCCCTTGCTCTTTTTATAACTTCCTCTCTGTCCTCGTCAAAATCCCTCATTTCAAGATGGGCGTGAGAATCAATAAACACATCCATTCCCTTTATTTTTTAGACATTCCGAGACCTTTGAATTTGTGATTAAATCACCTTGCCGTCATTCCGTGCTTGACTTGAGCCTGCCCCGTACTCGATACGGGGGAATCAAGTGTTTTCAAGCCGTTACAGATTCCGCCCCGATTTTCATCGGGGTGACGCGTCGGAATGATGTGAGGGGCCGTTTTTCAAAGGTCTCAATATTGAATAGCGCAAGCGGTGAAATAGCTGTTGAAGAGGCTTATGGCCTTTTGCCCGAAGAACAAATTAAGGGAAGATATCGTATGCTGGTCCTAACTGAAAGAATCATGGGGCTCAAGGTGGCTAAATTCGGTATTGATCCAAAAAAATAAAATTCCCGGGAAACATTCTTACCATTAATCCTACAATCATGAGGGTCTGGTTGTTTGATTCGTACCATTTTGTATGTTTTGTATGTTCCGTTACAGCCTTTACGATACGCACACAAGCCTTACAACCACATGCAACTTTATACAACTCGTTGTTATCGATAAACTTTCTTTGGACATGGCGCATGAATGTAAACCATTGCGGCTACATTGGCACGTTTCTTGACTAATCTTAATAAAGAGAAAAAGTGGATTGAACATGAAAGGAGTACGGTCATGAGACAGATTGCTATCTACGGCAAAGGCGGGATCGGCAAGTCAACTACCACTCAAAATTTAACAGCAGCTTTGTCTACTTTGGGTAAAAAGATTCTGCAAATTGGCTGCGACCCAAAAGCGGATTCTACCAGAATGTTAATGGGCGGCAAAAGACAGTCCAGCGTGCTGGATACGCTGCGCAAGGAAGGAGAAGTAAACCTGGATGAGGTTTTAAAGATTGGCTTTGGGGGGATAAAGTGTGTGGAATCAGGTGGTCCCGAGCCTGGCGTGGGCTGCGCCGGACGGGGGATTATTACCTCCATCGGGCTGTTGGAAAACCTGGGAGCTTATACTGATGAGCTGGACTATGTTTTCTACGATGTTTTAGGCGACGTGGTTTGCGGAGGTTTTGCCATGCCTATCCGGGAAGGAAAGGCACAGGAAATATATATTGTCGCTTCCGGGGAAATGATGGCTTTGTATGCGGCCAACAACATTTGCAAAGGAATTCAAAAGTTTGCCGAAACGGGCGGGACACGGCTGGGAGGAATTATTTGCAACTCTAGAAACGTTGACCGGGAGAAGGAACTGGTTTCTGCTTTTGCCGAAAAAATCGGCAGCCGGATGATCAAGTTTATTCCCCGGGATAACATTGTGCAGCAGGCGGAAATACGTAAGCAGACGGTGGTTCAGTACGCTCCTGATTCCACCCAGGCGCAGTCCTACCTGGATTTAGCAGGGAAAATAGACGAAAACAAGTTTTTTGTCATTCCCAAACCCATAGAGTATGAAGAACTGGAACAATTAATGATTGATTGGGGGGTAATCGAATGAAAATGGTCAGGGCTATTATCAGGCCGGAAAAAGTTGACGCCGTAGCCGGCGCCTTAGAGGCGGGCGGGTTTGTCGCCCTAACCAAGATTGATGTTTTTGGCCGGGGAAAACAAAAGGGTCTTCAGGTAGGGACGGTGGTTTACGACAGCCTGCCCAAAACGATGTTGCTGCTGGTGGTGGATGACCATCAGTTGGAACAAGCAGTTAATCTGATTGAAGAAAACGCCCACACCGGCAATATTGGCGACGGAAAAATATTTATTACCCCGGTCGAGGAAGCTTATACCGTTAGAACCGGGGAAAGGGGGCTGTAAAAGAAATGAAGGAAGTTTTGGCCGTCATTCAGATGAATAAAATGGAGTGCACTAAAGATGCTTTAGCGTTAATTGGTTTTTCTTCCTTTACCGCGTATAAGGCGTACGGCCGGGGAAAGCAGCGCGGCTTGCCGGTTGCCTATCCGGCTGAATTTAAAGAAGAAGAGGTAAAAGAAAAAAGGATGAAATACCTGCCCAAGCGGATGATTTCTGTGGTGGTGGAAGACGAATTTGTGCCCGCAGTAGTAGCTTTGCTGATGAAGGTAAACCGGACCGGCAACATTGGCGACGGAAGAATATTTATCTGTCCGGTGGAGGACGCGCGGCGCATTAGAACCGGAGAGTCCGGAAAGGAGGCTGTCTCATGACTAAGCCGGCCAAGGAAAAAAGGCCCATAACAACCGAAGAGAGCCGGCAGGTGGTAGAGGAAATGTTTAAGGCTTTCCCCCAAAAGGCCGGCGAAAACCGCCGCCGGCATTTGGTCGTAAGGGATACCCGGGAGGCCCGGCAAAAAATTGAAGCTAACGACCGGGCCGTGCCGGGAGTTTTAACTAACCGGGGTTGCTGTTACGCCGGAACGAAAGGGGTGGTCTTCGGGCCGGTGAAAGATATTCTTGACCTTACCCACGGTCCGGTGGGTTGCGCTTACTATACCTGGGGCACGCGGCGAAATTTTTCCCGGCCGGCGAAAGGGGAAAATGATTTTGCCGGGTACTGTCTGACTACCGATATGATAGAAACTGACATTGTCTTTGGGGCCGAAAAGAAATTAGCCCAGGCCGTTAGGGAAGCCTACGCCATCTTCAAGCCGGAGTGCATTGGGGTGTACGCCACCTGTCCGGTGGGCTTAATTGGCGACGATATGGAAATGGTCTGCAAGATGGCCGCGGAGGATTTAAGGATTAAAATTATTCCGGTGAGGTGTGAAGGTTACCGGGGGGTAAGCCAGTCGGCCGGCCACCATCTGGCCTCTAATGCTTTAATGGAACATTTAATTGGCACTGAAGAACTGGCCGACCCGGGGCCTTTTGATCTTAATGTTTTTGGCGAGTACAACATTGGCGGCGACTACTGGATGATTAAAGAGCTTTTTGAGCGAATCGGCTACCGGATTGTCAGTCCTCTCACGGGAGACGCCTCCTTTCACCAGATTGCCAAGGCTCACCGGGCAAAGCTCAGTGTGCTTCTCTGCCACCGCTCGATCAATTATACCAACCGGATGATGGAGGAAAAGTTCGGCGTGCCCTGGCTGAAAATTAATTATTTAGGAATCAGCGATTTAATTAAAAGCTTAAGGGATATGGCCAAATTTTTTGACGACCCGGAATTAACCGGGCGCACGGAAGAGGTGATTGCCCGGGAGATGGCCCGGATCACGCCCATTATTGAGGGTTACAAAAAAAGGCTGGCCGGAAAAAGAGTGATGCTGCTGGTAGGCGGTTCGCGCGCCCATCACTTTAAGAACATGTTTGAGACCCTGGGGATGAAAGTGGTGGCGGCGGGCTATGAGTTTGCCCACCGCGATGATTATGAGGGAAGGGTGGTCATTCCTGAGATTGTGCATACCGGCCGCGCCAAAATTTTGGAGGATATTCGTTACGAGCGGGACCCAAGCGTTATCTCCGCTTATGATGACCAGACAATCAAAAGGAAAAAGGAAGAAATGCCCAATCTTATGGATTACGAAGGGCTTCACCCGCACCTCAAGGACGGCGAGATCGCCGTTGATGACTACAACCATTACGAATGTGAATATCTGGTTAAAGAGTTGGGGATTGATCTGTTTTGTTCGGGGATTAAGGATAAGTACGTTTTCCAAAAAATGCACATTCCTTCCCGGCAAATGCATTCGTATGACTACGGCGGACCGTATTCCGGATTCGAAGGCTTTCTTAATTTTGCCCGGGATATAGATATGGCGGTAAACAGCCCTACCTGGAAATTTATTACGCCGCCCTGGAGGGAGAATAGGGATGCTTGACTACACGCCCAAAGAAATTGTAGAACGCAAAGCCCTGGTGATTAACCCGGCCAAAATCTGCCAGCCCGTTGGAGCCATCCTGGCTTCCAAGGGGATTCATAACTGTATGCCTTTAACCCACGGCTCGCAGGGCTGCTCCTCTTATTTACGGATGCTTCTCTCCCGCCACTACCGGGAACCTTCCATTGCCGCCACCAGTTCCTTTACGGAAGACACGGTGGTTTTTGGAGGGCGCAGCAATTTACGGGAGGCTATTGAAAACATAATTGCCCTTTACCACCCGGAAGTAATTGCCATCAGCACCACCTGTTCTACCGAAACAATCGGGGATGACGTGGCGAGCTTTATGGAAGAAATTAAGCAGGAGAGTTTTTTTGATCCGCGGATAAAAGTCATTATCTCTAATACGCCAAGCTATGTGGGCTCCCACATTACCGGATACGATAACATGGTTAAGTCCATGGCCCAAACCTTTCCGGTAAAAGGCGGGCCTAACGGCAAGCTCAATATCATCCCCGGTTTTATTGAGCCGGGCGACATTAGAGAAATAAAGCGGCTGCTGGCCGTAATGGGTGTACGCGCAATTGTTTTTCCAGATACAACAGATGTTTTTGACGCCCCCTTAACTCCTGAATCAGGCGGGCTTTATCCACCCGGGGGAGCAACCATCGCGGATTTGGAAGATACGGCAAATTCCCTGGGTACGATTGCGCTGGGCAGATGCGCGGGCAGCTCGGGGGCCCTGATTTTAAAGGGCCGGTTTGGTCTGCCCGCCGTAATTGGTCCCACCCCCATAGGCATTGCCAACACCGACGCACTGGTAATGAATATAAGCCGGTTAGCCGGCCTGCCTATTCCCAAAGAGCTGGAAGACGAGCGGGGCCGGGTGGTAGATATGATGACCGACGCCCATCCCCACTTTCACGGCAAAAGGGTGGCGGTTTTTGGGGACCCGGATTTAGTTGGCGGGCTCGTCAGCCTGCTCGTAGGTTTAGGGATGGAGCCGGTTTTCGCCCTTACCGGCACTCCGGATAAGCAATTTATCTCCGAAATAAACCAACTGGCTCCCGAATGCGAAGCTATTATCGGCGACTTATTTTTACTGCATCAAAAAATCAAAAATAAGCCGGTTGATTTGCTGATGGGGAATTCTTACGGAAAGTATATTGCCCGGGCAGAAGATATCCCCTTAGTACGAGTGGGTTTTCCTATTACCGACCGGGCTAATTTGCACTATTTTCCTATAGTGGGTTACACCGGAGCGGCCAGAATGACCGAGAGGATCGGAAATACCCTTTTGGAGCGTTTGGACCGGGATGCGGACGATTCCCACTTTGAATTGATCTTATAAGAAAGGAGTGAATTTAAGTGATATTAGAAGGGCTTAAAGACCGAAGGGACCATATCATTAAAAGAACAGATATGCCAGCCATGCCCTCAGGGGCGTGGATTGAGGAGCGGGGAGGCTGCTCACTCCCTGCTCCTCCCCCCTCGAGATAAATAATAAATAATGAGGAATAATAAGGAGGAGTTGCAAGATGATTGAAATACTGGAAGGAAGAAAAAGTCAGGTAATGGTGAAAGGCGGCGCCGATGAGACGGTTGCCTGCGACAAGGTCAGTCTGGCCGGTTCCGTCAGCCAGCGCGCCTGCGTGTTCTGCGGTTCGCGCGTGGTGCTCTATCCGATTGCCGACGCGCTGCACCTGGTGCACGGGCCGGTGGGATGCGCTGCCTACACCTGGGATATCCGTGGCGCGCTGTCGTCGGGACCGGAGCTCCACCGAATGAGCTTTTCCACCGATTTGCAGGAAAAGGAAGTCATCTACGGGGGCGAAAAAAAACTGTATGCGGCGCTTTCCGAACTGATTGAGGCCTATCAACCCAAAGCGGCCTTTGTATACGCGACCTGCATCATCGGCCTGATCGGCGACGATTTGCAGGCCGTGTGCAAAAAGGTATCGGCCGAGAAGGGCATTCCCGTCATCCCCGTTCACTCGGAGGGATTCCGGGGCACCAAAAAAGACGGCTATCGCGCAGCCTGTGAAGCGTTATTCAAACTGGTCGGGCAGGACAAAGGCGCCAGGGAAAAACCGCTCGGCATCAATATTCTGGGCGACTTCAATGTGGCGGGAGAAACCTGGATGCTCAAGGAATACTACCGCAAAATGGGCGTGGACGTGGTCTCCTGCATCACGGGCGACGGGCGCGTCGATGAAATCAGCAGGGCGCACACGGCAAAACTCAATGTGGTGCAGTGCGCAGGGTCGATGACGCATCTGGCGAAAATGATGGAACGGTCATTTGCCGTTGCCTTCAAGCGCGTCTCCTATTTCGGCCTGGAAGACACGGCTGCCGCCCTTTACGACGTGGCGGAATTCCTGGGCGACGCGGATATTCTCGAAAGAACCAAAGCGCTGGTCCGCGAAGAGGTGAGCCGCATCTATCCGCAGATCGCCGCCTACCGTAAAGACTTGTCCGGGAAAAAAGCGGCCATTTACGTCGGCGGAGCGTTCAAGGCGTTTTCGCTGGTGAAGGCGCTGAGGCACCTGGGCATGGAAACGGCGCTGGTGGGATCGCAGACGGGAAGCGCCGAGGATTACGATTATCTGAAAGAAATCTGCGCCGAAGGCACCGTGATCGTGGATGACGCCAATCCGCTGGAGCTGGCGCGGTTCATCAGGGAAAAAGATGTCGATCTGCTGATCGGCGGCGTCAAGGAGCGGCCGATTGCCTACAAAATGGGGGTCGCGTTTTGCGATCACAATCACGAACGCAAGACGGCGCTGGCCGGTTTTGAAGGCATGCTCAATTTTTGCCGGGAAGTGCATGCCTCGGTGATGTCTCCGGTATGGCGGTTTGCGCCGGCAAGAATCCACCGCTATAAGCGGCAGAATCCGGAGGGATGCGATGCTGATGCAAAATACGCGGCCTGCTGAACGGGCGCAGCGGACTTTCATATCGACACGCAATGCCTGCAAGCTCTGCTCGCCGCTGGGCGCCAGCATCGCTTACCGGGGCATAGAAAAGTGCGTGCCGCTCATTCACGGCTCGCAGGGATGCGCGACCTATATCCGGCGTTATGTGATCAGTCATTTCAAGGAACCCATCGACATTGCGTCTTCCAACGTGAGCGAAGAAGGCGCTATTTTCGGCGGAGGTGAAAATTTTAAAAAAGCCCTGGACAATATTGCGCGTCAGTATCAGCCGTCGTTGATCGGCGTGGCCACGACCTGCCTTTCGGAAACAATCGGCGATGATGTGAAGTTCTATCTTGAGCAGTACCGCGCCGGCAAGGCAGGATTCGGGATGCCTGAAATCGTGCATGCTTCCACCCCGAGCTACCGCGGGACACATATGGACGGTTTTCACGAAGCGGTGTCCGCCGTGGTTCGGGCGCTGGCGCGCCGGGGTGAAAAGCATGACGGCATCAATCTGCTGCCGGGCTTTGTGTCCTGCGAGGATTTGCGGATTTTGAAATCCGCCTGTGAGGCTTTCGGCCTTTCCTGCACGATATTGCCGGACTATTCGGAAACGCTCGACGGGGAGTCGTGGCAAGAATACCAGAAGCTGTCCACGGGCGGCACAAAAATCGACGATATCCGCCGCATGGGCGGCGCGCGCGCGACAATTCAACTTGGAACCATCGGCACAGCCGGGGAATCCGTTGCAGCGTGGCTTGAAAGAAAATTCGGTGTCCGGAATTTTGCTCTTCTCCTTCCCGTAGGTGTGATGCAGACCGACCGGCTGATGGAGATTTTCTCCGAACTGAGCGGTCTGCCTCTACCGGGGCAACTGGCTGGCGAACGCGGGAGACTTATTGATTCTTACATCGACGGACACAAATACGTATTTGGTAAAAAGGCAGCGATTTACGGCGAAGCGGATTTCATCTGCGCCGTGGCTGCGTTTCTGGAAGAAATTGGCATGGTTCCCGCGGTATGCGCTACGGGCGCGAAAGCGGCGGACTTAAAGCAGTCGCTGGAGAGACTACTGGAAAACACGCATCCCGGGATGCAGGCAATAGACGATACGGATTTTGCTTCGCTGGAAGGTATTTGCAAAGAAGCAGGCGTGGATATTCTGATCGGCAACAGCAAGGGCTACTGGCTTGCCAGAAGGCTTGGCATTCCCCTTGTGCGCGCCGGTTTTCCCGTACATGACCGGATCGGCGGGCAGCGCCTCGCGCATCTGGGATACACAGGCGCCCAGCAGTTATTTGATCGTATTGTCAACACGATGATCGAGCATCAGCAGAATAGTTCGCCGGTGGGATACAGCTATATGTGAGGCGGCGTTATGGATATAAATAATCATCCCTGTTTCAACGATTCGGCACGGCATCGGTCCGGCAGGCTGCATCTGCCGGTGGCGCCGGCCTGTAATATGCAATGCAACTACTGCCGGCGGGATCTGGAATGCGTCAACGAATTGCGTCCCGGCGTGTCGCGCAGAATTCTCAAACCCACGCAGGCGCTTGCTTATCTCGACGCCGCGCTCGAAAAGATGAAAAATATTTCCGTGGTGGGCATTGCCGGTCCCGGCGATCCGCTGGCCAACGGCGCCCAGACGTTGGAAACGCTGCGCCTGGTTCGCGAAAAATATCCTGACATGCTTTTGTGCATAGCAACCAACGGCATGGAACTTCCGCGCTATGCCGAAGAACTGGCGCGGCTCAACGTTAGCCACGTTACCGTAACGGTCAATGCTATTGATGCGGAAATCGGGGCGAAAATCTATGTCTGGGTCAGGCACAACCGCAAAATGTACCATGGCATCGAGGCGGGCCGGATCATTGCGGACAAGCAGATGAAAGGCATCCTGAGGCTCAAGAAACTGGGGGTGACGGTTAAAGTCAACACGGTCGTGATTTCCGGCATTAACGACAGTCATGTGTCCGACATTGCGCAAGCGATGCAAAAAGCCGGCGTTGATATTATGAACTGCATTCCCATGTATCGGATTGAAGGAACAGCGTTCGAATCTATTGCGCCGCCCGAACCTTCGGTGGTGAATGAATTGCGCCGACAGGCGGGCGCTTATATTCCGCAGATGAACCATTGCAGCCGCTGTCGCGCGGATGCGGCAGGTCTGATCGGCGAGGCTCCGGATGGCGGGATTCAGACGCTCCTTGATGAAGCGGCAAAATTTGTTCCGCCGGAGAGTAGTTCCTATGTGGCTGTGGCCAGCCGGGGGAGGCTTCTTTGTCAATGAGCATATGGGCGAAGCCCGGCTTTTGTGGATTTACGGACCGGGGAGGGAGGAACAAAACTGATCGATAAACGCAGGACACCGCCGCCGGGGCGGAGGCGATCAGCGCTGGGCGCAATTGGCCGAAATTCTGAAAGACTGCAACACGGCGCTGACTGCGGGCATCGGACCCAACCCGCTTCGCATTCTTGAAAGCGAGGGCCTGCGCGTATTGACGATGGAAGGAATGATTGCCGAAGGCGTGGAAGCGATTTTAAAGGGGTGGAAATTCCCAAAATGCTTCTGCGCAGGCCGGCCCAATCCAGTTTGCCGATGATGCCATGAAAATCAGGTTCATCCGGCAAATGTCGGGACGGACTCATGGATAAAGTAGAGTCGTAGTTTAAAATACGCATGATCGCGGAACCCGTAGGCTTGCCGTTTGAGCACTTTGATTTTGTTGTTGAGTCCCTCGATGGGGCCTGTTGATATCCGATGGCGGAAGTAAGCCATAAGGCTGGTGAGCTGTTTTTCCATCGTATCGGCAACTCCAGCAAAGTGTTTCAGGCCGAGGATTCGTGCCTGATCGATCCGAGCGTCTTGGGGGTCAAATCTTGATGAACTCGTAAAAAGTCCCGATTGTCATCCTGAGCTTGTCGAAAGAGATATTGCGAGACCTTTGAAAAACGGTCCCTCACGTCATTCCGACGCGTCACCCCGATGAAAATCGGGGCGGAATCTATAACGGCTTGAAAACGCTGGATTCCCCCGTATCGAGTACGGGGCAGGCTCAAGTCAAGCACGGAATGACGGCAAGGCGATTTAATCACAAATTCAAAGGTCTCATTGCATCATGCTTCGGCAAGCTCAGGATGACAGCCTATATTAAATTCGACTTTTTACGAGTACGCCAATGTTTAACAGGAAAGGAATATTGCCAGATGGATTCAGAAAAATCCAGAATAGCAGCCGCTACTGATGATGATGATAATTGTCAGCCGACACCCATTGTTGCTATTGAAAATATCCTGGAAAAGAAGTTGGAAGATATTACAACCGTTTTGTGCTCATCGGGTAAAAATAAGAGCAGGCTGTATGAGGATATATTGTCTATGGTGGAGAGGAGTTTATTCAGAATAGCCTTGAAACGTTCCAATAATGTAAAAAGCGCGGCGGCCATGTATCTTGGCATAAATAGAAATACCTTTCAAAAAAAGATGGAAAAATTAAGAATGACAAAATCGTAAAAAGTCAAAATTCGCGGGTTTTGTCATGGTGAGGGGCGTCTTGGGGGTCAAATCTTTAATCTTGACAATTCGTTGTGCTGGGTATAGATGGTGAGACATGAAAAAAATGGATGACGAAAAGTACCCTCAACACGACCAGCAGTAACGAGCCACCATATCTTGTGGCAGAATATTCTTGACAAACAAGTGAACGTTTCTTATACTGCCGACAAATAAAAGCAAGTTCTTATCAATATCAATTTGTGGTAAAGGAGCAGGGTTATCTTGTTCCGCAAAAGAGCGCGTTTAATAAAATTGTTGGCGATAGCCATTTTGAACTTGAGATGGCCTCTTTCTTAGAGAAATGCGAAGATATCATCTCGTATGCTAAAAACTATTTTTCTGTCCACTTCAAAATTGATTACCGCGACGCAGACGGGGAAATTAAGGATTATTACCCGGACTTTTTCGTGAAGGTCTCGCAGAAGGAGCTTTATATCGTCGAAACAAAGGGCAGGGAAGATTTGGATGATCCTCTTAAGATTGCTCGTCTAAAGCAATGGTGCGAGGCTGTAAATAAATCTCAAGCCGAAATCACGTGTCATTGCCTTTATGTGCGGCAGGAAGAATACGAAAAAGATACGCCAAAAGACTTCCGGGATTTGGCTAAGAATTTCAAAGCCTGATAATTGAGTGACTTTGAGTAGTTTTTTGGTATAATATAACGAAATGACAAAGCCAATAGATTTAAAAGAAAAATTTCCTCATTTATCAAAAGCTCCTATTGTTGAAGCCGCTCTTGACATTCGCGTCATTCCTTCTGCGCCGTGGAATGAATCTACCTTGCAGAGTGAATTAAAGCAACACCTTCCCGATTTTCCTAAGGTTGAGACATTGCGTGAAGCACGAGTCCAGATTGTGCCACCCGGCCAACCGGGAAAGCCTGCCTTTGAGGATATCGGATGCGTAGGTTTAAAATTTCATTCTAATGATAATCTTCACATTGCCCAGTTTAATAAAGGGGCTTTTGTTTTTAGCCGGTTAAAACCATATCCGGATTGGGGTCAATTTAGTCAGGAAGCATTACGCTTGTGGACGATTTATTGTGATTTGCTTAAGCCGACAGAAGTGAGAAGGATCGGGTTGCGTTTTATAAACAGAATTGCTATTAAACGAGAAACAGTCGAGCTTTCGGATTATTATAAATATCCACCAGAGTCATTAAAAGAACTTAATTGGCCGCTTAGCGGCTATCTTCACCACGATGTAATGAGGGTTCCCGAAACCCCCTATTCTGTCAACCTCATAAAGACCGTCCAGAATGTTCTGGGAGAGATAGGGTTAATTCTAGACATTGACGTATTTATACAAAGTCAGTTCAAATATGATGAACTGCAGATTATTGAATGTTTGGAAGAGATGAGATGGGTAAAGAATAAAATCTTTTTTAATAGCATAACACAGAAAGCATTAGAGGAGCTTAAATGACCGCTATTGCCATGCCATTAACTATTTCTGGATTCTCGAGCAACATTGCTTGTTTTGTTGCACAACAAAGAGAAAATAGCTACAAACTATTACAGGAGTCAAATGCATTAGGTTTTATTGCAAAGGGGACATTTCAGAAATTAGACGAGGTTTTTGAAGAATGTTCATCTGCTGGGTGGGATGGTGCTAATGCAAAGCCTATCGCAGTAGAAACATTGCAGAACGCAAAGGCATTCTTGAAATCCTTCCCTCTTGGCATAGAGCCGCCGGATGTTGGTGCTGAACCTGATGGGGCAATCACTCTGGAATGGTATAGATCTCCGGACAAGGTTATTTCTATCAGCATAAATCCGGACGATCGGTTATATTTTGCCGCTATTATTGGGGTTAAAAAGAGACATGGAGTGGATTTTGCTTTGTGGGATGTTTCAGAGGATTTATTGGGACTAATTTCACAGGTCGTGGGGAAAGTAAGATGACATCCCCTGTGACCCCCGATGAGCTTTTGGCAAGATACATTACTTCTTCGAGGTGGTTCCGCCAGCAGGATCAGACAGTCAAGCAAGATGCCTTTATTCCTCCAGAAAATCCGTTAGAGCTTTCAGTTACCCGCCACAGCACCACTCTTATTGAAGATGACATTTGGATAATCGGAAGAAGCGTTGCCAGTGGAGTGAGCCGTAATTTGCATGGCATAGCTGATATAAAAACTAATTGTGTGATAAATCAACGGCTTAACGTGGTTCCTCAGCCGGTGCCGGATAATCCCAATCATGCAAATATTGTTGGTTGGCCTCTGGAGAAGAATGAGAGGAAAATGAAGGCTTTAGAATTAGCGAAAGCCGCTCGTTTCGTTCCTAACCCTGAAGCAGTGGCACAGACCCCATAAGTAGAAAGTTTCTAACCTGCTTCACCCACCGAGCGAAATAGGGGTCAAATCTTTAATCTCGACAATTCGTTGTGCTGGGTATAAATGGTGAGACATGAAAAAAATGGATGACGAGAAGTACCCTCAACACGACCAGCAGTAACGAGCCACCATATCTTGTGGCAGAATATTCTTGACAAACAAGTGAACGTTGCTTATACCGCCGACAAATAAAAGCAAGTTCTTATCAATATTGCATCTGATGATGACATTACCAAGGAAGCCATAAAATCGAACCTGGTGTCATTTAAGAAGTCTTGGGACAGGAAGGCGGAAATAGACAGTCTGAATCAGCGGATCGATCATATCGAGAAATTACTAACGTCTGGGGGATGTCTTACCGGTACCGAAGGGGGCGGGTGATCGAGTACCGGCAGGAAGGTAACGTTTTGTACCTCGGCATGATCCCGCCACGCAGGCAGGCAGAGAAAAAAGCAGCTTATCCCGATAAGCATTTTTTGCCCTGAGAAGCACGACAATAGTACATAACTAAGGGGAATCATTAAGATGAGACCTTTGAAAAACGGCTTCTCACGTCATTCCGACGCGTCACCCCGATGAAAATCGGGGCGGAATCTATAACGGCTTGAAAACGCTGGATTCCCCCGTATCGAGTACGGGGCAGGCTCAAGTCAAGCACGGAATGACGGCAAGGCGATTTAATCACAAATTCAAAGGTCTCTACGCGTCTGCGTATTGTATGCGCAATGGTCTTGACATGACTATCTGATTAGCTCATTGTCGCTGAATTGTCAAGATTAAAGACCTGACCCCTATTTCCGCCAAAGCTCACAACAAACCGGCTTCCCCTGATCGTCAATAATAGCCCCCTCTACCATCTGCTTTAACTCATTGCGGTGATCCTTCGAATGCCCCCTTTGT
>DHHR01000027.1 GCA_002403385.1 Syntrophaceae bacterium UBA4767
AAGTCCCAATTGTCACCCTGAGCATCCTTTTGTCATCCTGAGCTTGTCGAAGGGTGGTTCGTCCTGGTTCGACAGAGCCTGTCCTGAGCCAGCCGAAGGGCTCACCATGACAAAACCCGCGAATTTCGACTTTTTACGATTTTGTCAGAGATGTTTCTTAAATACAACACTTAATCGGATGCGTGGTTTAATGCAGAGGATTTCAGAGGAATGAGTGGCGACGTAAAAAAAACTTTTGCGCTTAAGGGAATAGGCGTCTCGCCCGGCGTTGAAATCGGGAAGGCTTATCTATACAACCGCTTAGACGCCCATATACCCTTTTACAAGTTAGTCGATAAAAGTCTTGTTTCTGAAGAAATAGCTCGCTTTATGGCGGCAGTTGAAGCCTCAGAAACACAGTTAAGGGAAATAAAGAAAAAACTGAGCTCGCTCAAGGAGTTAGAACCTCAGTACATTATAGATGTTCACATCATGATCTTAAAAGACAAGGAATTCATTGATAATACACTTGAAAATATCAAGGAAATGGGCATCAACGCAGAGTGGGCGCTTAAAATGACGATTGATAGATATAGAGAAATATTCGAAAGAATTGAAGACGCCTACCTAAAAGGACGAATCAGCGATATTCAGTACATTGGAGAGAGAATCATCGCAAATCTTACGGGCAAAAGACGCCAAACGATTTCGGATATGGGTTCCGGCATTATCATTGTTGCAACGGATCTTTCCCCTGCAGATACGGCCCAGATGAAGTTCGATAAGGTACTGGGGTTTGCCACGGACATCGGGGGAAAAACCTCCCATACAGCTATTGTCTCTAGAGCCATTGAAACCCCTGCCGTTATGGGCTTGAAAAACATAACCCAATTGGTGCGAACAAATGATGATATGATCATTGATGGTTCTTCTGGTCTGGTAATCGTCAACCCCGATCCGGAAATGGTTAAAAGGTATGAGGATAAAAAGAAACATTATCAGGAGATAAAAAAAGAATTTCTAAGTGACGCTCACCTTCCAGCAATGACAAAAGATGGCTATAAAGTGGAAATAGGAGGCAATATAGAATTCATAGAAGAGATTCCTTCCGCTGTTAGCCATGGCGCGGAAGGCATTGGTCTTTACCGAACGGAATTTATATACATCAACCGGGAACAGCTGCCTACAGAGGAAGATCATTTTTCCAGCTATAAACGTGTTGTGGGAATTAATGGATTAACGTGGTCAACCATCAGAACTTTTGATCTGGGAGGGGATAAATTTTCTTCCGATCCCAAGGCTATAAAGGAAATGAATCCTCAGATGGGTTTAAGGGCTATACGTTTCTGTCTAAAAGAAATAGAGTTATTCAAATTACAGTTGCGGGCCATTATTCGAGCCAGCGTTTACGGTAAAACCCGTGTTCTGTTTCCTATGATCTCCGGTATCGAGGAAATCCGGGAGGCCAAGAGAATATTCGAACAGTTGAAAAATGAACTTATCATACAAGGCGTCCCCATCGGCAACGACATAGAACTTGGCGTGATGGTGGAGGTGCCGTCGGCTGTTATCATTGCCGACAAGCTGGCAAAGGAAGTGGACTTCTTCAGTATAGGAACAAACGATCTGATTCAGTATCTCATGGCCATCGACAGGGGCAACGAGCGTGTAACTTATCTATACGAACCCCTTCATCCCGCGGTGCTGAGATTCATCAAACGGGTCGTCGATGTTGGACACAACGCAGGCATCAGGGTTGCCATGTGCGGTGAAATGGCAGGAGAACCAGCGTATACAATGGTGCTCTTGGGCCTTGAACTTGATGAACTTAGCATGAACCCACTGGCAATTCCGCGGGTAAAAAAGATTATCAGGGAAACAAGTCTGCAAGAGTCAAAATATCTTTTAAAGCAGGTTTTAAAGTTAGAATCCACAGCTGAAATCAGGGAACTCGTGGGGAACGTTATGAGAGAGAAATTTCCTGAAGTATTTCCAATAAATGCACAATAGTTGTTTTTCTGTTAATCAAACCTCCCTGATTGTGTATGTTCCAGAAATGGCGGACTCGTGAAAAGTCGAATTTATAATATAGGCTGTCATGCTGAGCTCGTCGAAGCATGACGAACCACCCTTTGACAAGCTCAGCATGACAATTAGGACTTTTTATGCGTTCATCAGAAATAATTAAAAAAAGAAAAACAGATAAGGTGATTAAATAATGTCTATAAGCTCAAAAATCAGAGCATGGTTACTGGAAAAGGGAGAGTTCTACGCTGAATGCATGTATCCCGAAAACAATATTCCCTTATACTGGCTTGTCAATAAAGTGCTGTCCAAGGTAAACCTGGCCGATGAATTCGTGACAGAGCTGAAAAATTTCTCCAGCAAAGGAATTGTTGTTTACGCGCTGAAACAAAAAAGCCAGCTTAACAGCCTGATCATCCGTGAACTGTCTGTTCAGACAGGAATTCCTCAACCCGTTTACAGCCACGACGTGAATATGATTGTCTGGCAGCCGTTTGCCATGGCCATAAAGTCCATCTTGCAAACCACATATCGTTCTCTTTTCGAGAAAAACCGTCCCCAATCTTTGAAGAAATCTTACCTAAACCGCATAACGGTAAATGCCAGAAGTTCTATCATCCATCTTGGCATGACAGAACTCATCGAAAATCATGCTGTGGAAGATGCGATCGCCCAATTAATTGAAGCCCAAAAAAATCTGGATGTGCCTGTCTTTATTGTTCCGGAACTGATTATCTACGGGCGCAGGAGGGAAAGGGAAAAGGAAACCATCATTAATATCCTTTTCGGCCAGGAAGAAAATACCGGCCCGTTACGCCGGCTTATTACTTTCCTTCGGTATTTCAACAAGATACTTGTCATTTCCGCGGAACCGATTAATCTTGCCGAATTTATCGAAGCGAACAAGAACCTGCCTGCCGGCGAGCTTCGCCTTCGGTTGAGGACCGAGCTTATTTCCCGAATCGATGAAGAAAAAGCGGCAATGGTTGGCCCCGCATTGAAGTCAAAAGAAGAAATCATAAGCATGACCCTCCGGGATGAAGAGCTCATCAATTTCATGGAAACCCTTGCAAAACAAGGGAAACCAACCTATCAAGCCATTGCAAAAAATGCGAGGAAGTATCTTAATGAAATTGCGGCCGACTATGATGAAATGTTTATCGAGATATGGGACAAGGTTTTAAGCTGGCTGTGGAACAACATTTATGACGGTATGGTGGTGGATCGTGAAGGAATCGTAAGATTAAGGGCCCTCTCCAAGAAGACGTCTTTTATTATTATACCCTGTCATCGAAGCCATATTGATTACCTTCTCCTTTCCCATGTTTTTTACAAAAACAACTTGCAGTTGCCCTTCATCGCGGCAGGTTCAAATTTGTCTTTCTGGCCGGTCGGTTATATCTTCAGGAAATCGGGCGCCTTTTTTATCCGCCGCTCTTTCAGGGGAAACGCCCTTTACGAAGCCGCCTTATCGAAATATGTCGAAATCATGATTAAAGAAGGACTTCCGTTGGAGTTTTTTATTGAGGGAGGCCGAAGCAGAACAGGCAAAATGATGATGCCCCGATATGGGCTTCTTTCCATGGTTATTCAAGCCTTTGAGAAGGGGGCATTTGACGACCTGGCGCTCATTCCTGTTTACATCGGCTATGACCGGGTTATGGAAGAAAAGGCCTACTTAAAGGAACTGGCCGGAGCGCCCAAGGAGCAGGAAAAACCCTCGGATGTAATTAAAAGCGGCTCGTTGCTGAGAAAAAGATACGGCAGGGTTTATTTAAACATTGGAGATCCTATCTTCCTGAAAGCTTATGTCGCCTCACAGGAAAAATCATTCGAAGAAATGAATCTAGTGGAAAGACAGAGTTTTTATCGGAAAATCGGTTATGAGATTGTTCGTGAAATTAATAATGTATCCGTCGTTACACCTTTTTCTTTGGTGTCCACCGGTCTTCTTTGCCATGACAGGCGCGGAATCGCCCATGATGAATTGATGGATGTCCTCGATGAATTTTATAACTATCTCGTTCATATCAAAGCTGGCCTTGCGGCTACCCTGGCGAATCGCCGCAAGGCTATAGAAGATGCTTTGAACTTATTTGACCAATCGGAACTTATCGTCAAAATGGGGGCAGAAGAGGGCGAAGAAGATATAGAGGAAATTGTATATTCTCTTAAAGATGAAAAACGTTTGAATCTGGAATATTATAAAAACAATATCCTTCATTTTTTCTTGCCCGTCAGTTTTGTCGCAACATCCGTTCTTTCATGCCATGAAGATACGGTTCCGCTGAATAAAATTCTGGAAGACTACCGATTTTTCAAAAGGCTTTTCCGCCACGAATTTATCTTCGATGACAGGAAAAATGATCTGGATGAGATAAACGAGGTGCTATCCTATCTGAAAAGTCGATTAATGATCACCACCCAGGAGCATGATGGCGTTATTTCCATCGAAATTAAAGGCAAAGGCAGGGTGGGTCTCATGCCCTTTGCCGGTCTTATTCACAATTATATAGAATCATACTGGATTGTCATCCGGGGTTGTTTCTATCTTAAAAAGGAGGCAAGGCTGGAGAAGGACTTCACAAAAAAGTTGCTCCGCCTGGGAGAAAAAATGTACAAAAAAGGAGAAGTAAGGAGAGCGGAAGCATTATCTCAATCGACCTATCAGAATGCAATAAGATATCTGCGAGACTTAAAAATCATTTCAACTACCGAAGATGAGAAAAAAGACACCACGAAACTAAGCCTCGCCACTATCAGGGGCCCGATTGAGGCGCTTCGCCGCCGGCTGTTCAAATTTCTCTAATGTGTTGCTATTTTCCTTTAAGGCAATAGAGCGCCGACCTTCCGCGAAATACGGCCGCATCTGCAAGTTCCTCCTCAATCCGCAAGAGTTGGTTGTATTTTGCAAGTCTTTCACTCCTAGAAAGAGAACCGCTTTTGATTTGGCCTGCATTTGTCGCCACCGCTACATCGGCCATACAGGTATCTTCCGTTTCTCCCGATCGATGTGATATAATGGTGGTAAATCCTGCCTCTTTGGCCGACTGAATTGTATCGAGTGTTTCCGTTAGGGTGCCGATCTGATTTAATTTGATGAGAATAGCATTGGCAACTCCTGAAGCAATCCCACGCTGCAGCCTTTTTTCGTTGGTGGCAAAAAGATCATCGCCGACAATCTGCACCTTGGAACCAAGCCTGTCCGTCAGAAACTTCCACCCCTCCCAGTCGTCCTCGGCAAGGCCATCTTCTATAGAAATGATGGGGTACTTCTTGACCATGTTCTCAAAGAAGCGCACCACCTCTTCCGCTGATTTACGTGGCTTCTTTTCCGCCGAAAAGACGTATGTTCCCTTGTCAAATAAAGAACTGGCGGCAGCATCCAGAGCAATACAGATATCTTCCCCCGGTCGGCAGCCCGCTTTTTCAATGGCTGCCATGATCATGCCTAGCGCTTCTTCATTGGATTTGAGATTGGGGGCGAATCCCCCTTCGTCACCGACTGCCGTGCTGTAACCCTTGGTATTGATAACTGCTTTCAAATGATGAAAGACTTCTGCACACATACGAAGCCCCTCTTTGAACGTTTCGGCGCCGATAGGCATGATCATAAATTCCTGAATGTCCACGTTGTTGTCGGCATGCTGTCCTCCATTGAGGATATTGGCCATGGGAACAGGAATATCTTTGGCGCAAACACCTCCTATATAACGGTACAGGGGCAGGGTCATGGCTTCAGCCGCAGCCCTGGCGCAGGCCAAAGACACGCTTAAAATAGCGTTGGCGCCAAGAACGCCCTTATTGTCAGATCCGTCCAGCGCAATCATCGCAGAATCAATTCCCCTCTGTTTCAAACAATCCATGCCGACAATCTCCGGACCGATTTTATGGATAACATTGCTTACGGCCTTTTCAACTCCCCGTCCCAGGTAGCGTTTTCGATCGCCGTCCCTTAGCTCAAGCATTTCATGTTCTCCTGTCGATGCTCCCGAAGGAACAGATGCTCGACCGGTAACGCCCGAAAGCAGGCTAACCTCAGTTTCAACGGTGGGATTTCCACGAGAATCCAATATTTCTCTTGCATGAACCCTGATAATTTCCGTCATGGCAGTCTCCTGATTAAAGGGGAATTTCTCTCACCTCTTACATTGATGCACTCGTAAAAAGTCCCAATTGTCATCCTGAGCATCCTTTTGTCATCCTGAGCTTGTCGAAGGGTGGTTCGTCCTGGTTCGACGAGCTCACCATGACAGCCTATATTAAATTCGACTTATTATGAAAATAAACCATGCACTAACCCACCATTGGCAGTTTTTTTATGTCCACTTCGTAGCCTAAGGCATTGATTCTCGATGTTAATCGTTTAACGAGAAATTGTTC
>DHHR01000035.1:0-15622 GCA_002403385.1 Syntrophaceae bacterium UBA4767
ATAAGCAATTCGCAAAAGTTGTATCGCATCTTCCATTTTAATTTTGTGACATTTGTGGCGTAAGTTTTCGGTATTGTTTTGTTTTACGACCCTCGGTCAGTTTTTTCCTGATGGCTACATGGACCTGTCTCAGGGGGAGGATATCTGGGAGGTGAACATCGGCAGCCTGAAGGAGTTTTTCGCTTAGATCGACCGGTCGGGGTACTTTCTGGCAGGTGACATCGCCGATGTTGATTTCCACACCCCGCAAAGATCCCAATTCGTCAATTCCTTCAGCGACAGTAATGTCGAGATTCTGCCGGCAGCGATAGAGTTCCCTTTCCAGAAGGTAAGCCGGCATGATGACAAAAACATGACCCCTTATACCGGCTTTTGTCTGGACAAAGGTCGGACGAATCTCCAAATGACCCTGCTTGAAAGTCCGGAAGGCCCATTCAGATGGCGATAATAGGTTTTCCCGCGCTGAACGGATTTGGAGGCGTCTATATACATAGTGGCTATCTATATAGCAAATAATAACTGCATTGTCAAGAGTTATTTTAATAATATATGCATATATTAGTGGCTACATTTTTTGGCAAAATTGCCACGTTCATGAACCATTACCATTACTTAGAGACTTTTGGGGCTGGAAGATCCGTTGTAAATCATACTTCAGATGGCAAGAAAGTTTTCATTTTTTATGGCTCTCTCGATTTCAAGAGCATCGACGGACCGAGTCGGGGCAACATCGATAACGGTGTACCCTTGGTCGGTCAAACGGCCGATAATGATTTCGGAAAGAACATTGCTTTCCTCAAAAATCCCCCTGCTTACGGCAGCGCCCGGTTTGCGGGCAGGGATAAATACGGAATACGGCAATGGAGTTATTTAAAGCCAACGTGGCGATGGCTTCCAGTTTTGCCGAAGGGATATCCCCTTTCATAATTGCGGCTTCTCCCTTGGCGGCAAGGCATTTAGCCTTGCCAAAGCAGGAAGAGGCGCATATGGCGCTTAGCAAAACGCACAGAGAAAAAAAGACTGCTTTTTTCATGGCCATTCGCCTCCTACATATATCTATTAGTGTTTGGCCAAATCACACCTTAATCTATATTAACAATCTCAATTCCGGCCGGCGCTTTAAAGGTAAACAATCTATCTGATAAATTTGCGTTGGTTCTAATGATTTTAAATCGAATGCAGGTTTTATTTCCCAGAGGATCGGTAAAGCTGCATTCCTCAATTTGAAAGGTGTTTTTGTTGACAGTCATGAAAAGTTTTTCGATGCCTAGATCTGTGGCTTTGGGGGTAAGCGTTAAAAGATAGTTTCCTTCTTTGTTAACGGCGTTGGTATTGGAAAATTGTATGTGAAATTCTTCGCTTAGCTTTCCAATCCCGGATAGAAATTTTATGGTCGGTTTTGATTCGAACACCTTTTTAGCTTTCTGAACATAGACAATCCGGTCTTCGGGAATATAGAGCCACACCTTTTGGGGATTGATTATTATTTTTTTTTGTTTTGGTTGTGAATAATCCCATAGCATCCTCTGGGGGTTTTTAAAATAAACAACACCTTCTTCCCGCTCTGTTTTATTTATCGATTTAATCATAACTTCCTGAATAAACCTTGCTTCCATGTCTCTGGTTTTATCGTATGATTCCTGCATACGGGCAATCATCTGTTCAATGGACAGCGGCTCTGCCTTTAGGTCGTCAGCAAGAAAGGCAACAAAGAACAATAAAATAAAGATGTTCAGAAGAACATTAACACAGAGAGCATGTTTTTTGAGGTACAGATGTTTCCGCATAGCTTGAAAAGGATGATTTATTGGCATGATATTTTTATTTTAGAGTTTATATTTTATCTCCAGCCTATTTTAACTAAGCAAAATTACGAAAATATTTCTATGCTATTGTAATTATTGGTGTTATTCATTGCCCAAAGTTTGGGCAATGAGGTATAAAATCGTAACATTTGAAGACTTTCATCGTTTATCAACATATCTATCAACATGCCTGTCCACACGGCTGTGGATTCCAACGACAAGTGCCTGTATCTTATTAGGATATGGTATCCCATTAAGATATTTGCATGCGCCAGCCAAAGGGATCGTCCTTGTAGCCGTACTGGATTTGGAGAATCTCATCAAAGAGTTTTTTGCTTAGAGCGCCTGGCGCTCCGTTATTGATGAGATATTCTTTTTTCTGGTAATAAATCGTTCCTATGGGTGAAATGATGGCGGCGGTGCCGGAAGCAAAAGCTTCCTTGAGCTTTCCCTCTCCTAAAGTCCCTATGAATTCATCCATGGATAACGGACGTTCCGAAAAATTGATTCCCCATCTCTTTGCAATCTTAATCACAGTGTCTCTTGTAATTCCCGGAAGAATGGAGCCTGACAGAGGTGGTGTAATCAGTTCATCGCCGATCACGAAAAAAACATTGCTTGTTCCAACCTCTTCGATGTATCTTCTCTCGATAGCATCCAACCATAATACCTGCGTGTATCCCATATTCTTGGCTATTTGACCGGCATAGAGGCTGGCGGCATAGTTGCCTCCTGCTTTGCAGGCGCCTGTTCCCCCGCGCACGGACCGCACATGGTCTTGACTGACAAAAATTTTTGTGGGGTTGAATCCTTCAGGATAATAGGCGCCGACCGGAGAAAGGACGATAAAAAAAAGATATTCGTTAGATGGGCGGACGCCAAGGGCAGGTTCTGTGGCGATCATGGTCGGCCTAATATAGAGGGATGTTCCCTTGCCATGGGGGATCCAATCTTTTTCTAAAAGCGCCAGCTTCTTTATGGCTTCTAAAACCAGTTCTATGTCAAGGGCTGGCATACACAATCTTTCTGCTGAAGCGTTCATTCTTTTGATGTTTTCCTCTGGTCTGAACAGATAAATCTCACCATTCTTACCCCGGTAGGCCTTCAGGCCCTCAAAGATTTCCTGACCGTAGTGAAAACACATTGCCGTCGGGTCAAGGGAAAATGGATGATAGGATTCTATATGGGGATCATACCAGCCCCTGGTATCATGGTATTTCATTGTAAAAAGGTGATCGGTAAATATTTTCCCGAAACCAAGTTGTGATTCGTCTGTTGGTTTGGCCTTCCTCTTCTCCTGTGCAATGGGAGAAACCTTAATTTCCATAGATGATACTCCTCTAAATTTCTGCGACATCTTATATCACTAAATAAATCCCCTATCAAGGGTTCTATACTGTATGGCTTCGGATACATGGTGAGCGCGGATGCTGTCTTGTTTTTCCATGTCCGCGATGGTTCGAGAAACTTTCAATATTTTTGTATAGGCACGGGCGCTGAGCCCGAGTTTGTCGATGGCCATTTCAATAAGTTTTTGAGATTCTTCGTCAAGTTTACAGAAAGTCTTCAGGTGTTTTTCGGTCATTTGCGCATTGCATAGTATAGGCTGATGGAAAAACCTCTTGTTTTGTATGGCTCTTGCTTCATCAATCCGGCCTTTTATAGATTTGGACGACTCGCCTGAATATTTTCCGATGATGTCTTTATACCTGACGGAAGGCACCTCAATGTGAATATCGATTCTATCTAAAAGAGGGCCTGAAATTTTTGCTTGGTATTGTCTGATTTGCTGTGCGCCGCAGCGGCATGTCTTGCGCGTATCACCGTAGTATCCGCAGGGACAGGGATTCATAGCGCCGACCAGTATGAATCGTGATGGATAAGAGATTGTCATGGATGATCTTGTAATTGTTACGGAACCGTCCTCCATAGGTTGCCTTAAGGCCTCCAAAACGTTTTTTTTGAATTCAGGCATCTCATCGAGGAACAAAACCCCATTATGGGCAAGGCTGATTTCTCCTGGTTTCGGGATATGTCCGCCCCCGACAAGACCGGCATCCGAAATAGTATGGTGAGGTGACCGAAATGGCCTGGTGGCCAGGAGGGTTCTTTTTTTGTCGAGCAGCCCGGCGACAGAAAATATCTTTGTGACTTCTACCGCTTCCGAAAAAGTCAAATCTGGAAGAATCGTGGGCAATCGTTGTGCAAGCATTGTCTTTCCTGCGCCAGGAGGGCCGATCATAATGATGTTATGGCCTCCTGCCGCGGCGACTTCCAAGGCTCTCTTGGCATGATCTTGCCCTCGTATATCACTAAAGTCAATGGCATAATTTAGGAAGTCATTGAATATGGTTAGTATATCCACTTGTGTGGGGTTAATTTCTTCTTCCCCTCGCAAAAAATTAACAACACCAGACAGCCTATTTACAGCAATCACATGAAGGGATTCTACCATAGCGGCTTCTGTGGCGTTTTCCGCGGGGACAATAATTCCTTTTAGCTTCATTTCTTTGGCAAGACATGCCGCCGAAAGGATGCCATGCACGCCTTTGACGGAACCATCCAATGACAGCTCCCCTAGAAAAAGGTAATCTTGTGTTGCATTGGATTCTAAAATTCCTTCTGCTTTAAGAATAGCCACGGCTATGGGAAGGTCAAAACCGGTTCCTTCTTTTTTGATGTCAGCAGGCGCGAGATTGACCGTGACGTGATTTTGGGGAAATTCATACCCGGAATTTTTGATAGCTGCCTTGATCCGCTCTTTACTTTCCTTGACGGTGACGTCAGGAAGACCAACGGTAGAGAATTGAGGCAGCCCCCTTGATATATCTACCTCTACTTCAACAGGATAAGAATCTATGCCGATAATGGCGCTGCTGGTAACCTTTACAATCAATTTTCCGTTTCCAGTTGTATCTATTTATGGGACGAATATTCTTTTACAAAACCGTCTCCGGTGTCATCCATTTAGAGACCTTTGAATTTGTGATTAAATCGCCTTGCCATCATTCCGTGCTTGACTTGAGCCTGCCCCGTACTCGATACGGGGGAATCCAGTGTCTTCAAGCCGTTATAGATTCCGCCCCGATTTTCATCGGGGTGACGCGTCGGAATGACGTGAGGGGCCGTTTTTCAAAGGTCTCATTTAGATAATCTGGGAAACTATAGAATATAATTATTTATAGCAAGATATTTTTGCATCCTTGATGAACCCTAAGGATGCAAAAATATTTTAAGGTCCTGCCTAGATAGGCGGCATCAAAAATGAAAAAGCTGGTCATGACAATAACCTGAATTTCTAAGGCCAAATTTAGAGAATCAATGAGATATTTTTCTCTTGACTTTGATGTTCAAAAAATTGCTTTTTAAAATGGTTTACTTGTAAGAAAATCGAGGCGACCGGGAATAAGCTGGCGGGTTTTTGCAAAGGCTGGTTGCCCCGGTATCTCATTTATCTCATTCGTTTTGATAAGAAAATTTGAGATTGACGTTAAGTGACCATAGTGCTATAGCTACATCTATGCCGTAAAAACAAACTGCCTTCAGTTTTCTGTTGACTGAAGCTTTTTCATGGGAGGTAGCTACCATGAGTCATGAATTAGCGGAAAAAACTGCCGGCCTGGCATCGCGCGTCAATAATCTTGCTGTTAAACAGACAGGTGATTCCTGCAGGCAGCTATTGAGCCAGCAGGACAAGCTGATTAAGCTGGAGATGGCTGTCATTGTACAAAATCTCGACTGCGAAAAGCCGGCGTACCAAAAAGCCATAGACGGTCTAAATAAAGCTATAAAGGCAGTTGAAGCCGCGGATAAGGATATTTCCAAAGTTGCCGATGCGATCAAACGAGTAAAGCAGGCTATCGATGTGATAACTAAAGCATTAGAGGCAACAGTCGCCTAAGTGTGTATTTAAGTAAAGCTTTAAGAAAGCTTATCTCTGCGAGATTTGAATGGAGTTCTGTGAATTCCGTTATTTGTCAGCCCTTTTTTCCCATGTTATGCTGGTACTTTTTTTGTTTGACTTTACCTGAAACGCTCTATAAAATTCCGCAGAAAAACGAAATCATCAATAATTCGACAAGCTCATTTACCATACATGATGGTATCTGCCTTAAATAAAATTGCGGGAAAATACTTTTCTTCTCTTCGATGAAGCATCTCATGCAAATCAATTGTTTAATGACCATATAAAACAACAAAAAAGGAACAGGATCATCCTAAAACTTAAAACTCGTAAAGCAAAGCCAACCCTGAAATAAGTAATGGATAAATCAACGGCGATTCAAAGAATAGAAGCCCTCCGCAATGAAATCAACCACCACAATCAGCGCTATTACCAGTTCGATGACCCGCAAATATCGGATGCCCAGTATGATCGCCTCATGAACGAACTGGCAGCGCTGGAGCAGCGCTTCCCCGAACTGCTGACATCTGAATCTCCAACCCAGCGAGTGGGCGCCGCACCGCTCGAAAAATTTAACACTGTTGCACATCTGACGCCTATGTTGAGCCTTGCCAATGCTTTCTCCGGAGACGATATCTTCGACTTTGGGAATCGCATAGAACGGCTGTTGGGGAAGGGGAAACAAATCTCTTTTGTCGTGGAACCAAAACTCGATGGCGTTGCCGTAAACCTCATCTATGAAAAGGGCAATTTAACTCTGGGTTCCACCCGTGGAGATGGCATGGTAGGGGAAGACATTACACTGAATCTCAGAACAATCCATTCTATTCCGCTCACAATCAAAGCATGCAATAACTTAACAATTCCAGATACGCTTGAAATAAGGGGAGAGGTTTACATTGATATAGAAGCTTTCAAGCATCTAAACAAACGGCGAACAAACGAAGGGCATCCTCCTTTTGCCAACCCGCGAAACGCCGCTGCCGGCTCGCTACGTCAACTCGATTCTAAAGTCACCGCAAAAAGACCTCTGAACATCTTTTGTTACGGGATTGGTTTTATCAGCGGTAATCCTTTTAGAACACATTGGGAAGCCCTTCAGCAACTTTCACGCTGGGGATTCAGGATCAATCCCCTCATACGCCAAGCCTCCGATATCAATGATTGCGTCCGTTGCTATCACGAAATGATGGAACACAGAAAAAACCTTCCCTATGAAATAGACGGCATGGTCATCAAGGTTGATTCGTTGGAGATTCAGAATCGTTTGGGCGCTGTTTCCAGAAGTCCGCGCTGGGCTATCGCCTGTAAATTTCCGGCAACACAGGAAACCACCGTCATTGAAGATATAATTGTTCAGGTGGGCCGCACAGGCGTTTTGACGCCCGTTGCAGTTATGAAACCCGTTAGGGTCGGCGGGGTTATCGTCAGCCGAGCCACCCTTCACAATCAGGATGAAATTGACAAGAAGGATATCCGCATCGGGGATACGGTTATTGTACAGAGGGCCGGCGACGTTATTCCAGAAGTGGTAAAGGTGGTAGCATCCCAAAGAGATGGCTCAGAAAAAGCATTTCATATGCCCGATACGTGCCCGGAGTGCGGCTCAGAAGTAATTCGTCTCAAAGGCGAAGCCGCCCATCGCTGTTTAGGGCTTTCCTGCCCGGCTCAGCTCAAAGAGCATATCAAACACTTTGCTTCCAAAGGCGGCATGGATATCGAAGGCCTTGGGGACAAGCTCGTCTCACAGCTAGTGGATAACGGGGTGATAAAAGATCCGGCAGATATTTTTCCCCTTACACGGGAAAAGCTGCTTCCTTTAGAAAGACTGGCAGAAAAATCTGTTTCGAATATCTTAAGCAGCATCCAGCATTCGAAAAACCCACCCCTGCGAAAGCTCATCTTTGCCCTGGGTATTCGACATGTAGGGGAGCGCACAGCGAAAATCCTTGCAGAAACCTTCGGCTCTCTGGAGGCGCTGAGCCAAGCGAAAGAAGATGAGCTGATGGCCATCAGGGATATAGGCCCGGAAGTATCCGGCAGTATTTTCCAATTCTTCTGCAACGAAGATAATCGCAAGGTTTTAAAAAAGCTGGCCGCAGCCGGCGTTAGGGCAATCGAAGATAAGAAATCTTCACCTTCACCCATTTCCGGAAAGTCATTTGTATTTACGGGAAGGCTTCAAACATTAAACAGGCAAGAGGGGAAGTCCCTTGTCGAGTCCCTGGGTGGGTATGTCCATGAATCTGTAAGCAAAAATACGGATTACGTGGTTGCCGGCGATGATCCGGGGGCTAAATTCGATAAAGCGACGTCTTTGGGAATTCAAATTATTGATGAAGCTGCCTTTTTGAAACTCGTGGGGAAAAAATGAACACCATGAAGCGGCTGCATGTTTTTGTTTCCGGGAAGGTTCAGGGTGTTTTTTTCAGGGCCAATACCAAGAAAGCGGCCTGTTCATTAAATGTGACAGGTTGGGTCAGGAATCTTCCCGATGGACGTGTTGAAGCAATCTTTGAAGGAAGACAGGAAGATGTGGAAAACATGCTTGAGTGGATAAGAAAAGGCCCCCCTCTTTCCCATGTCCGGCATCTTGAAATCACAGAGGAACCGTTTACCGGTGAATTGCAAACATTTACAATCAAATATTAGCGGTAAACTCCAAACGCTGCGCGAAATCCCTCCATGGCGTTTATGATGGTCTTGTCATCCACGCAGTAGGCAATCCTAAAATGACCGGGGCCTCCAAAGCCTGAGCCCGGCACGGCAAGAATCCTCTTTTCCTGCAACGTCTTTACAAACAAAACATCATCTTTTATAGGACTTTCCGGAAAGAGATAGAATGCGCCTTCGGGACGGTGAAAGACATAACCGATCGATGAGAGACCGTCGCAGAGCATATCCCTTTTTCTCTCATAGAGGCTGACATCCACGCAAGTGTCCTGTATCCGGGCAATAACCCGCTGCATCAGGGCCGGCGCATTCACAAAACCAAGGATTCGGTTACACAAAACAATGCCTTCGATCAATTCTTCACAGAACGCACTCTGGGGATTGACGGCAATATAACCAATCCGTTCTCCGGGAATAGAGAAACTTTTGGAATAAGAGGTTGCGATGATGCTGTTCTGATAAGATTTCAATATGCACGGCGCTTTTATATTGTTATAAACGATATCGCTATATGGTTCATCAGACAACAGGAATATGCTCTTGCCGAAGCTCTTTTCTTTTTCCTCAAGCATTTCGCTCAGAGCAGTTATCGCTTTTTGGTCGTAAACTTTCCCTGTCGGATTATTGGGCGAGTTGATGAGAACAACCTTTGTCTCTTCCGTAACCGCCTGTTTCATGGCGTCAATGTCAAGAGAAAAATCTTCTTTCGTATTCACCAATATCGGGATGCCTCCGGCATTATCGACATAAAACTGATACTCAACAAAATATGGAATGGGGATGATAACCTCGTTGCCAGGATCAATCAGCGCCTTGAGAATTACATTGAGCGCCCCGCCGGCCCCGCAACTCATGATGATGTGTTCAAAGGAAAGGGAGGCATTGTGTTTGCGATTTATATAATCGGCGATAGCCTCTCGTGTTTCGGGATAACCTGCATTCGGCATATAAGCGTGCATATCCGGCATGTCCTGGCCGGCAACTTCCCGAAGCATCTCTTTGAATTGTGTGGGAGGCGACAGATTAGGGTTCCCCAGACTGAAATCGAACACATTCTCTTCCCCGTAGAGTCTTTTCATCTTCAGCCCTTCCTCGAACATCTTTCTGATCCACGAAGCTTGGGAAATAAATGAGTGAATCTTTTTTGAAATGGTCATTGTTTTTTTATCTCCCCTCAATTTTCATGAACTCGCAAAAAGTCCCGATTGTCATCCTGAGCTTGTCGAAGGGTGGTTCGTCCTGGTTCGACGAGATCACCATGACAGCCTATATTAAATTCGACTTTTTACGAGTCCGTCACTTTTCATTTCCTTAATGAATTTTAAAATGCATCGCACCGATTCAGTAGCATATTCATTTAGGCGTGACAATTCTTTATTTTAGCGGTAGAATTTAAAGAAATACCTCAGCTTAAGATTATTTCCCTGTAGAAAATACTGTAATTTGAATATAATGGAACATCCATGAATGTCAAAAATTTACATCACTGGAACATTTCTTCCGAAGAAGCTATATATCTCCAGCGAAAACTTAGGGAAAAACTTGTTCTTGCTGACGATAATAATACAGAATCCTTCAGCATCGTTGCCGGCGCAGACATCTCTTATTCAAAAGGTTCTTCCGTTACTTTTGCCGCCGTTGTTCTGATGAGATACCCTGAAATGGAAACGATTGAAGAATCTTTCAATATTCAAGAGACCTGCTTCCCGTATATCCCCGGTTTGCTGACCTTCAGGGAGGGGCCTGCTCTTCTTGGCGCATTTAAAGGTTTGAAACACTCACCCGATGCAATTATATTCGACGGTCAGGGGATCGCCCATCCTCGAGGCATTGGGCTGGCTTCACATATGGGTTTGTTTCTGAATATTCCCGCCATCGGTTGCGCTAAAACTCGCCTGATCGGCACGCATGACAGCGTAGGCCCCCAAAGAGGCGACCTTAGCTGTCTGCGCCATAACTCCCAGATAATCGGCGCTGTATTGCGCACAAAATCTGGCGTCAAACCCGTATTCGTTTCTCAGGGACATCGCATATCTCTTGAAAGATCCGTGAATCTCGTTCTTTCATGCTGTCGGGGATACAGACTGCCGGAACCGGTCAGGACGGCTCATCTTGCCGTGAACCAGCTACGTCTCAAAACAAACAATCCTTCTACTGCCTCGCAAAATAAACTTCGCCGATAAAGCTTTCCGCCTGACTTTCTGTGTGCTGTGAGTTGATATAAATCGATATCCCCTGTGTCATACCCTTAGGTTCTCCCTTATTTATATCCCCAAAGAGTTTTTTATAGTCTTCATAGATATTTCTCTTTTCCTCATACCACTTGCCCAGTTTATCGGTTTTATTCCTGAGCACAATATAACGCACTTTACCCATCAGCGGTTGCGGACTTCTACTCATCAGTCCCTTGGGCGCTTCACTGTCCCAGATGTAACCCACAACAGGTGTGTTGAATTTTACCGGCCAGCCAGTGGCGGTAAAGGCGACATAAAGTTGGATCGCCTGGTCATCTGTTTGGGCTTTTCTGATATCTCCGCCACGTGGCAGTTGAGTGACCTTCCATTTCCAATATAAAAAGGGGTATTTTTTTATATCCACCTTCAAATCCTTCGTTATGCCGTAAGATGACCGCCCGTCACTTTTAAGGCGTAAATAAACGTTGTTTCCTTCCTTAATCAGACGCAGGTTAGGCATTCCCTTTATTTTTTTTACTTCCCATCCCTCCGGAACATCCTTAATTGACCGCTCCATCGCAAATTGTGTCACCGCAATCTGCTCGCTCATTGCAGGAATACTCGCAGTCGGGGGAGATAACGCCAACAGGAATGCAATCACTGATGCAATATAAAAAATTCTTTTATGATTCATTTTAGTTAGCTCTTCCTTCTAACAATTCCGCTTTTGCATCTGCCAAATTCGCCATGATATTATTGCCGGATAGATAATTCTCCTTGAAATGCATATCATTATGCTATAATAATAATCAATTTAATTTTAAGCATAATTGCCGCTTGTTGTAAATCTTAAAGCAAAAACATACAGGAGGCCATCCATGACAAAAAGAAAATTTATCACCACTGTTTTAACCATAGCCGTCGTGGGGTTGATACCGTCCTTTTCTCTGTCGCAGAACACCGATAAAAACCACAAACTTTTGCTCAAAAGCAGCGCCTTTGAGCAAAACGGTTCCATACCTGAAAAATATACCTGCAAAGGGACAAATATATCCCCCCCGCTACAATGGCACAAACCGCCGGAAGGCACAAAAAGCCTTGCCCTCATCGTTGACGATCCTGACGCGCCATTGGGCATCTGGGTGCACTGGGTGATTTATGACATTCCACCCCACATTCAAAAACTATCAGAAGGCATTCCTCCTCAGGAGATACTCTCCAATGGGGCAAGGCAAGGAATAAACGATTTTCCCACCATCGGTTATCGCGGTCCGTGTCCTCCTTGGGGCGAACACCGGTATTTCTTCAAACTATATGCTTTGGATATATTGACGAATCTTCCTGCCGGCGCCACAAAAAGAGCTCTTCTTGATGCAATGAGAGGGCACATCCTTGCCGAAGGTCAGCTCATAGGCAAGTTCAAAAAGTAAATTAGGAAACGACATCCTCCCCAAATTTTGAGGCTAGCAAAATGATACACGGTTTATCACCACAGGAATTTCTAAAAATCACCAGAGATAAATTTTTAAAGATGGTCAAGGAGCCAAAACCCCTTACTTGCTGGTACAGTATAACGGAAGAATGCGACTTACGATGTAAATTTTGCTTTGCGAATTCTGGAGAGCCTCTTGAAGATGAATTGACGACAGAGGAAATTTACGCCCTCCTAGACAACATAACCGAAGCCGGCACTTACGCTATTGTCTTCGGCGGCGGTGAACCGACCTTAAGAAAAGACCTTTTAGATGTCATCCGCTATGCAGCCTTCGATAAAAATATGTTTGTAGCCCTCAATACTCATGGTCAAGCTCTCGATAAATCATACGTGAAGAAGCTAGTTGATGCCGGCATTTCTCAGGTCAAAATCAGCATCGATGGGCTGCGGGAACGCCACGATTGGAACCGTGGCGTTGGAACCTTCGACAAATGTATCCAGGCGCTGAAGAATTGTGTTGAAGCCCACATCTCAAGTGTAATCTGGATTGCTACGATTTCCCAGATGAACTATAAAGAAATACCTCAAATGATCAAAATGGCCATAGATTTAGGCGCAGATATCTGCATGGTACAGCTATTTCCTGGTGGAAAATGGGCAGGAAAAGAGGATCTAATGCTAACAAAAGATCAGGTGAAGGATTGGCAGCTCTATATGGTTGAACAGCAAAAGGTTTATGGATGGAGGAGGATCCAATTTGAAGATCGGTACCAAATATGCGGGGATGAGTGCGCCTTGAAAGTGGCCTCCAACCCGCTGGCGATAGGAGATTTCATGGATACTCCGGTGGGATGCATCTCTGGCATATGGCAATACATTATAAACGCCTCCGGTAAAGTCGTGATCGGCGATATTGTTACTCCTGAACTTGAAATTGGAGATCTAAGAAAACAAAAGCTCTTGGATATTTGGCATAACTCTCCACTGGCGAAATGTTTGAGGGACAGGGACAAGCTGAAAGGAAAATGCGGCATTTGCGAACTGAGATATGTTTGCGGAGGCTGCAGAAGAATGGCCTTCAGTATGACCGGTGACATCATGGCTGCTGATCCCAAATGCTGGTACAAACCAAAATTGATAAAATCGTAAAAAGTCAAAATTCGCGGGTTTTGTCATGGTGAGCCCTTCGGCTGGCTCAGGACAGGCTCTGTCGAACCATGACGTAATATCAATTATTTATGTTCACCCTTCGACCCTTCGGTAAACTCAGGACAAACAGCCAGGGTGACATCTCCGCCTTTTTACGAGACCATCAAAATTGATTTATGGCAAAGAAAATATAGAGAGTAAACCTCTTGCCCCTGCCCTATTACCTGGATTCTTCTCGGCGCCTTGGCTTTTCATGTTCATTTTCGGGGATAAAGTGTGAGAAAAAGTCTTTAAAGATTATAAATTTGCTTTCTAATCCAGGATGGCACTTGGCGGCAATCGAAACAACTTCCTCAATACGTCATCAAGGTAATCTGGTAAATACCGATTCCAAAGTTTGATCGGCAATTCGTAGATTTCAGTTTCAAGCGAGGCGGGGAAAAGAAATAGATATTCGATTAGATAAGTGATATTTTCTGCCAAATAGCGTCGATATTGTTGCGCTTTTCGCTGTTCAATTATCCTTTCTTCATGCATACAGCGACCAATCTCGCTTTCCAATGTTTCCTGCTAACTGGAAACTATGATTTCCAGATTTATGCACTGTTCCCCTGACAAAACAAATTCTTTAAACTCCTGTTTTGTTCTTCCAGGTACCAAACCCTTAGCCTGCATGATTTTGAGAAGAGCATCCGCAGGCTGAACTTCATTGTACATCCATCGCCGGATCATATCCTTTAAGAGGTTCCGATGTATATAACTTCGAATAGCGATCATTTTCCTTTTTAGAAATTTTTACCTCAGTAAATTTTTCTTTTTCTGAGTAAGTATCCCTCTTGACAATGTCAATTTTGTTACTATATTACAGGCGCAAGTGCAATTGCTCATGATATTAGTGAGTTATATGCGTTGCTTATTATAACAGCTTTTCCATAATACGGAACAATAAATCTTACTTGTTTATGAAGAAAGGAGGTAAAGGTTATGTTTGGTCCAGGAATTTGGCCTTTCGGAAGGATGACAGATCCCCTGTCGGAAATATTACGCCTGCGTGGCGAGATGAATCGCCTGTTTTCAGGTGCGGCAAGCCCCTTTACTGAAGAGTTTCCAGTAATCAATGTATGGGTCGGAAAAGATGATGCCATAGTAACCGTTGAACTGCCGGGTATTGATCGTGACAAAATGGATATTTCCATCGTAGGCGACACTCTTACCTTAACAGGTACTCGCGAACCTGAAACATTGAAAGAAGGTGAAAGTTATCATCGTCGAGAGAGGAACTCCGGGAAATTTACGAGAACATTGGAGCTGCCTTTTCATGTTGAGGCAGGCAAAGTTGAAGCAAAATACGAAAAGGGTATAGTCTCTATAACCCTGCCGCGTTCAGAAGCGGATAAACCTAAGAAAATAAGCATTAAAACTGCCTAACGGAAAGGAGGGATGGTTATTATGGCAGATGAAAAAAGAGAACTCCAAAAAGAACAGGCACAAACACCAACGCAAACAGAACGCACTAGAAATACAAAAGTTTATATTCCGAAAGTAGATATTTATGAAAGCAAAGATAAGATCGTTCTTATCGCTGATATGCCGGGTGTTGACGATAAATCAGCGGATGTTATGCTTGAAAACAATGTTTTAACGATCTCAGGAACCGTTGAACCAACTGCCTATCCTAATCACAGCATGGGTTATGCGGAATATGATGTGGGTGATTATCAGAGGTCTTTTACCATTTCTGATGAAATAGACAGAGACAAGATTGAAGCAAGAATGAAAGACGGCGTTCTGAAACTTACGCTTCATAAAGCGGAAAAATCAAAGAAGAAGATCAGCATTAGTACAGACTAAATGGGAAAGGAGGTATGGGTTATGCCAATCAGAAATCTTTTACCATCAATTCGTAGGGAAGGCAATATATCAGAAGGACATGAAGAGCATCCTTTCTATTCTCTTCAACAGGAGATGAATCGAGTATTCGATGCCTTCTTCAAAGGTTTTGATATGGTGCCTTTTAAAACAGCACGAGAAAGGTTCGGCGGTTTTTATCCTTTTCTCGACGTAAAAGAAAACGATAAAGAGATAGACATTAAAGCTGAGCTTCCTGGAATGGATGAAAAGGATGTTGAGGTCTTGCTAGCGGACAATTCCGTAACAATTAAAGGGGAGAAAAAAGAAGAAAAAGAGGATAAAGACAAAGATTATTACTACATGGAGCGTTCTTACGGCGCATTCAACCGTGTTGTTCCATTGCCACAAGGGCTTGATATGGATAAGGCGGAGGCAAATTATAAGAATGGCGTCCTAACCATCAAGATTCCCAAAACAGAAGAGGCAAAAGCAAAAGTAAAAAAGGTGTCTATTAAAACCAAATAAACTATAGTGAGCGGCTTTTAAAAGTTGTCATGGTTCGACCCTTCGACAAGCTCATGGCAAACAGCTCACCATGACATGTCACCCTGAGCTTGTCGAAGGGTACCGA
>DHHR01000035.1:15794-66483 GCA_002403385.1 Syntrophaceae bacterium UBA4767
TTAATCATAAATTCAAAGGTCTCAAAACGGCTTTTGATTTTTACCATTTTGTAACCTAGAAAAATATCTTCGCCGTTTTCACAAAATAAGGCGGCATTATCTGCAAAATACTATTTATGAGGAGGCAAAAATTATGAAACTAAGGCCTTTACACGATCGCGTGCTTGTTTTGCGTGTGGAGGAAGAAGAAAAAACGGCTGGAGGAATTATTATTCCCGATACAGCCAAGGAAAAACCGCAAGAAGGCAAAGTAATTGCCACAGGCCCTGGAAGGACAGATGCTGATGGCAAGATTACACCCATGGAGGTCAAAACTGACGATAAGGTGCTTTTTAGCAAGTATGCCGGAACCGAAATTAAGATCGATGGGGTGGAACATTTAATAATGAGAGAAGACGATATACTTTGCGTAATTGAATCCTAAAATAGGAGGTGCATATATGGCAGCAAAAGAGATCAAATACGATGGGGTCGCTCGAGAAAAGATTGCTCGCGGTGTTGATATTCTGGCCAACGCCGTCAAGGTTACCTTGGGCCCAAGAGGACGAAACGTAGTGTTAGAAAAATCATGGGGAGCCCCGACAGTTACCAAAGATGGTGTTACTGTAGCCAAGGAAATCGAGGTGGAAGATAAGTTCGAAAATATGGGTGCTCAGATGGTAAAAGAGGTTGCTTCAAAAACATCGGATATGGCAGGCGATGGAACAACGACGGCCACAATCCTTGCCCAGGCAATTTATCGTGAAGGCGTCAAACTGGTTGCTGCAGGCGTAAATCCCATGTCTTTAAAGCGTGGAGTCGATAAAGGCGTTCAGATCGTGATAGAAGAGCTAAAAAAAATCTCCAAGCCTGTCAAGGATAAAAAGGAGATTGCCCAAGTGGGCACGATTTCCGCCAATAATGATCGCGCCATCGGTGATATCATTGCCGAAGCGATGGAAAAAGTGGGGAAGGAAGGGGTTATTACGGTGGAAGAAGCAAAAGGCATGGAAACGACCATGGAGGTCGTGGAGGGCATGCAATTCGACCGGGGTTATGTATCGCCATATTTCGTGACAGACGCAGAGAAAATGGAAGTTTATCTTGAGGATCCCCTTATTTTGCTAAATGAAAAGAAGATCAGCAGTATGAAAGATATGGTTCCCATACTTGAGCAGGTTGCAAAAATGGGGAAGCCTCTCTTGATTTTGGCTGAAGATATTGAAGGTGAAGCGTTGGCCACACTGGTGGTGAACAAAATTCGCGGCGCCTTAAAATGCGCTGCGGTGAAGGCCCCTGGTTTCGGGGACAGAAGGAAAGCCATGCTTGAAGATATTGCTATCCTCACAGGCGGCAAGGTCATTTCAGAAGATTTGGGCATAAAATTGGAGAATGTGACCATAAAGGACCTTGGCGCTTGCAAACGCATCGCTATTGACAAGGATAATACCACCATCATTGACGGCGCGGGCAAGAAAGAAGATATTGAAGGACGTGTCAAACAAATTAGAGCACAGATTGAAGAGACAACGTCCGATTACGATCGTGAAAAGCTACAGGAAAGACTGGCCAAACTTGTGGGAGGCGTTGCCGTTATTAAGGTCGGGGCAGCTACAGAAATTGAGATGAAAGAGAAGAAAGCCCGTGTTGAGGACGCCCTCCATGCTACTCGTGCGGCTGTCGAAGAAGGCATTATCCCCGGCGGCGGTGTCGCCATTTTACGCACCCTGCCGGCATTGGAGAAAATAAAAATTCCTGAAGACGAACAACATGGGCTAAATATCGTTAAACGTGCCATTGAAGAACCGCTTCATCAGATCGCCTGCAATGCCGGATATGAAGGGGCTATTATTGTGGAAAAGGTTAAATCCGCCGGGGGCAACGAAGGTTTTGATGCCGAGGAAGGAAAATATACCGATATGATGGAGGCCGGCATTATTGACCCGACGAAAGTCGCACGATTTGCGCTTCAAAACGCAGCCTCCGTAGCTTCTCTGCTGCTGACAACCGAAGCCATGGTTGCCGAAAAACCAAAGAAAAAACAGGCTGTTGCTATGCCTCCAGCAGGAATGCCTCCTGATATGGAAGATTATGACTACTAACCATCAATTACAAACTCCCGAATTCTAAACGATCCGGGAGCAGAATGTAACAAATGCGTGACTATTACGAAATATTGGAAATCGATCGAGGGGCGGATGCGGAGGATATCAAGAAAGCCTACCGACACATGGCATTAAAGTATCATCCCGACAGAAATCCCGGAGACAAACAGGCCGAGGAAACGTTTAAGGATGCCGCCGAAGCTTATGAAGTCTTAAGTAATCCGGAAAAACGCCAAATTTATGACCAGTATGGCCATGAAGGGCTCAAAGGAACGGGGCGGTTTGAAGGATTCGATGATATTTTTTCGTCCTTCGGTGATATTTTTGAAGATATTTTTAGTTTTGGAAGGGGTTCCCGTTCCCGCACACGCGCCGAACGGGGAGCCGATCTTCAATACAATTTGGAAATTGATTTTCTCGAAGCTGTTTTTGGATGTGAAAAGGACATTGAAATGCCACGCTTTGAGGAATGTACTGACTGCCATGGCCTCGGTTATGAAACAGGTTATGAACCCGTTGTTTGTCCAATGTGTGATGGACAGGGGCGAATTTTAAGATCACAAGGCTTCTTTCGGGTAAGCGGCACCTGTCCAAAATGCCATGGACACGGGCGTGTCATCACTCATCCATGTAAAACTTGCAAAGGATTCGGTCGCGTCGAGGAAAAGCGAAAAATTAAGGTTAATATCCCGCCAGGCATCAATACGGGTATGCGCCTCAGGTTAAAAGGAGAGGGAGAATCTGGCATTTATGGAGGCCCACCCGGAGATTTGTATGTTGACGTCCTTGTTTCCCCTCACGAATATTTTGAACGGGAAGATGACGATATTATCTGCCGTTTGACTATTTCTTTTCCTGAAGCGGCATTAGGAAAAGAAATAGAGGTGCCGACCTTGAAGGGCTTCGAAAAAATCTCTATTCCTAAAGGAATCCAGCACGGAGAAACGATCCGTTTGAGGGGAAAAGGTATTGCCCGATTGCGTGGGCCGGGGAGGGGAGATCAAATTGTTGTCGTCAACATCCGCACGCCCACAAAACTGAGCAAAAAACAGGAGGAACTACTAAAAGAGCTTGCCGACCTTGAAAAAAGCGATGTGGAGAGTAAAACCCACTTTTGGAACACCTTCGTAAAAAAACGTTAGTTTTAATCTAATCACTTGGTAGCGGGGGCAGGATTCGAACCTGCGACCTTTGGGTTATGAGCCCAACGAGCTACCGAACTGCTCCACCCCGCGCCATCACAGCTTTAATTAAGCAACATCTTTTTAGACTATCACTGTTTCTTTTGTCAAGGTGTTTTTCTACTTCTGTTATTTAAAAATTAAAACCGCACCGCGTGACAGAATGTTTCTAGCAGTGAAATATTGATGATAGACGCCGTGAAGTTAGTGGGAGAATAAACAAAGCCCTGATGCCGATCTTGTCGGGATCAGGGCTTTGAATTAAAGTTAGGTTAGTGAGCCTGTTGAGCTATGAACGGATGTCCATACGAGCGCTAGAACCCCTTCTTTCTTAACCACGCCTCTTGATAAAGGCGACCGATACAGGTAAAAACAGCCAGGAAAAATAACCCGACCATAAACATTGGTGATGTATTAAACATCTCATCCAGCCAGCGGCCTATGTAAAGGAACAGGAAAGAGGCTATCACAATCGCAAATCCGTAGGCGCTCAACATAAAGATCGCCCTGTAGTCGGCCATATTATGTATTTTCTTCGCTAACATTAGCCCAATTCCTCCTTTCTTGAATTCCAGAACCTCCAATAATTAACTGACCATGTTCTTTATGGCATCCACCACCGGAGAGGTGAACAGGGAAACCAAAACGGCATAGAGGGCAAAAGATCCTACCGCTTCTGCCGTATAGATCTGAGAATATTTGTATTTAAGCGAGGTGATAATCAAACCGCCCACAATCAAACAACCAAGTTGAAAATAGGGGAAACCACCCGCACCTGCCGCCGCATACTCCGCAAAGCTGAACGTTGCCGTTAAGAGAACCACAACCCCCGCCACCAGTAGAGTTGACATTGCTTTTTTCATGATCCGTATCCTCCTTCCTTTTAGGCATTGACCTTTTTGACAAGGTCTTGCCCAATGATAATGAAATTATCGTGCCAATACGAAAATAACGAGCAAAATGTCTCTAACTGATTGTTATAACAGAATAATTGCGAAGAAAAGAAAACAGAAGACACCTCCGCCGGGCGTTTACCTTAAACAAAATGTGAAATAAATGAAATGTTTCGTTTAAACCAAACGTGATGGTCTCGTAAAAAAGCGGAGATGTCACCCTGAGCTGTTTGTCCTGAGTTTACCGAAGGGTCGAAGGGTGAACATAAATAATTGATATTACATCATGGTTCGATAGAGCCTGTCCTGAGCCAGCCGAAGGGCTCACCATGACAAAACCCACGGATTTTGACTTATTATGATTTTGTCAAACGTTAAGATAGAACAATTACACACGCCAAAACGATAACTGAAGGCAAAGCTTTTTCCTCATGGCGCGACTTGCGAAAGCCATGGTCTGATGAGAATCAAGAGGAAATTCAGTTTATTCTATGTGAAGTTTTTCGATCCGGTAACGCAAAGAATCGAAACTTACCTGAAGAAGCTCGGCTGCTTTCGTTTTCGACCCGTTTGCCTTTTGGAGGGCCTTTTCGATAAGATTTCTTTCAATTTTTGCCATTTCATCGTTCAAATCGAGTCCTTTATCGGGGAACTCGAACTTTCCAAGGGGTATTCCATCCCATCGGCAATCCGCCGCCAAAACCAGATTTTCCGGCAAAATAATATTTGACATTTCCATGGCCACACTTCGCTCAATGATGTTTTCCAGCTCTCTGATATTGCCGGGAAAATGGTATTCCATCAAAAGACCCATAGCATAGGCGGAAATGTTTTTTATTTCCTTGCCGAATTCCCGGGAATATTTTCCGATAAAATGCTTCGTCAGCACGGGAATATCATCCCTGCGTTCCCGTAAGGGAGGAATACGAAGGGGAATAACATTCAAGCGATACAAGAGGTCTTCCCTGAATCGATTCGCCTTGACTTTCTCTTCCAGATTCTGGTTGGTCGCAGAGATGATTCTCACATCCACCCTGTTATCATCACTGCCGCCGATTCTTCTGAAGGTTTTTTCCTGTACGATGCGAAGGAGTTTTACTTGAAGAATTGCCGGCAACTCTGAAATTTCGTCGAGAAAAACCGTTCCCCCAGCGGCAATCTCAAACAACCCTGGTTTATCGGCGTAGGCCCCGGTAAATGATCCCTTCATGTGTCCGAACAGCTCGCTCTCCAGAAGATTTTCCGGAATTCCCCCACAGTTTATCACCACAAAAGGTTTGTTTTTTCTCGGACTATTTTCGTGGATGGCGCGTGCGACAAGCTCTTTTCCCGTGCCGCTCTCTCCTAAAATCAGAACATTTGCAGTGGTTGCCGCCACCTTCTTGATGGTGGCATAAACCTTCAGCATCTCTTTGCTCTTCCCAATCATATTGCCGAAGCGGACGGCATCCTCTACGTCTTTTATGAACAAGGCTTCACCCTTTTTAATGCCCTTTTTCTCCAGCGCGTTGCGTACGATCGCTTTCAAGTCTTCCATGTCAAAGTTTTTTTCAAGATAATCGAAGGCTCCCTCCTTCATGGCGCTAAGGGCCGTTTCCCCGGAGGCGTATGCCGTGATTAAAATAACCATCGTTTCTGGAGAAATATCTTTGACAGCCTTTAAAAATTCAATTCCGTCCACCTTCGGCATCTTCAAATCCGTGATAATAAGGTCGAAAACTCCTTTCTTGCAGATATTCAATGCTTTTGCAGCCTCTTCCATGCAGGTGACATCATACCCCTCCCGGCTAAGCATGATTTCGAGTAGTTCTCTCACACCTCGATCATCATCAACCACGAGAATTTTTGACATTTACCTCCCCCTTTATATGGATTTGCAAGGAAAATCACATCGGCAGCCGGACAATAAATGTTGTTTCTTCATTGGGTTTGCTCGCAACTTCGACATTTCCGCCATAACCTTCGACAATCCTATTGACAATAGCCAAACCAAGCCCCGTTCCCTTTTCCTTTGTGGTGTAGAAAGGTTGAAATATTTTCTCCATCTCCTCGGTTTCGACACCGATACCGCTGTCGGCAATATACACTTCGGCCCACCGTTTACCCCGTTCATCGATGGATGGCTTCAATTGAACCGTCAACATTCCCCCTTCCGGCATGGCTTGAACAGCGTTTAAGATCAAGTTCCATATAACCTGACGCATCTCTGTCTTGTTGGCCGAAATCAGCGCCTCATCGGATAATGCGTGTGTGATCTTTATGCCATCATGCCATTCAGGAATATAGGACAGAGATTCCAATACATCCTCGATTACCTCCTTTATTCCAATAACCTCCCTGCTACCCGGGGTTGGTCGTGCCAAGAGAAGAAAATCTTTGATGAAATTCTCAAGTTGGTCCTTTCCCCTAAGCGCTATTTGCATAAGTTTTTCATCAGACGCCGTTAAGGAAAGTCCCTGTCTCAGAACCTGAATGGAGCCGCCGATCGATGCCAGAGGATTTCTCATCTCATGAGCAATACCTGCCGCCATCTCGCCGATAAATGCCAGTCTTCTGCTCTTCTCCAAAGCTGCTTCCATTTTCTTAATGGATGATAAATCCTGAAAAATCAAGATATATCCAATTTGTGCATGTTTATGATTCCTTAAGGGGGATACGGAACAACCCAAAGTGAGACTCTTATTCTCCTTGCCTGGAACAACGATTTCCATCCTCCTCTTCGCAAGCTCCCTGTCGGCTCTGTTTTTTATTTCTCCGATGATATCCGGATAACCGGGGAAGATATGGGCAATATTTTTATTTTCAATCTCCGCGAAAGAAAAGCCGGTGATCTCCTCCGCAGCCCTGTTAAATGATCTTATTTTTCCCGTTAAGTCGAGCGTGAGGATTCCCAAATTAATAGATTCAATAATACTTTTATGCAACAGATCCAATTGTTCGAAGGCATTTTCCCTTTCCAGCAACAGTTTCCTTGTCTTTTTTTCCTGTTCGACCGCCAAACTGGCAAGAAGCGCAATAAAATAAAAAGACAAAATATGGATGGAGATCTTGGAGAAAACATAACTTGCATCTGCATTTATATGATAGTCGGCAACAGAATCAGACAGCGGATACAGAATGCCGTAAAACTCCAAATCGAGTAAGCCGCCATAAAGGATACTGGCGGCAGAGGCCGCGATAATTCCTCCACTGCGTCCCAGAAACATGACGGAATAAATGATGATGAGTGGATAAAAAACCGAGTAAACACTACCGATTCCCGCTGTGACATAAACCAGCAAGGTGACCAAGAGGGTATCGCAAAGCACCTGGATGTATAAATTGAATGCGATATTCTTTACGATTTTCTGCAGAAAAAGGTAAAAAAGAAAAATGCAATAGGACAGCGCGATCAATAGGTAAAGCATAGTGAGGGAAGCATAGGGCAGCAGGTTGAGACCCTTAATTTCGATAAAAAACGTATAAGCCAACAGAAAAGTCACGGCAATGATTCTCGATATCATCAGCCAGCGTAGCCTAGCCTGCAATTTTCTCCCTTCAAACAAATGCTCATCTGTCATTTATCGGCGCCTCTCATGGCAGGATACGGATTCTTTTTCATGACTGTTTTAAAAGCGGGCGCCATGTTATAATATTTTTAAACTTAAATCTACCGAATTACAAACGATGCCAAGCCCGCTGATCACCGTTCTGATTGCCTTCATGGCAGGCATTTCCCTCGGAAATGCCTTGGACCTTCCTGATTTTCCTGTTCTTTCAGGCATAGCCGCAGCCTTATTTATTTTGTTCATCGCAAAACGCAGGCAATGGAAAGCGGTCTTGGCGGCTTGCCTGATGATAGCCACCTTCTTTCTGGGCATTGCCGATATTAATCTCTACCTGCATAAGCGGAGCCACCCCACAGACATCAGTCATGCCATAAATCAAGAAAAGACAACAGCAGAAGGCGTTATCTGCGAAAACCCTGTCTGTTCTTCGAAAAACACAGAGTTGATCGTATCGGTTTCCCGAATTATCAAAAACCATGAAGCCTTTCCTGCCGAAGGGCTCGTTAGGCTTTTGGTAAAAGACATTCCATACTCTTTCGCATCCGGGGACTACATCCGATTCAGGACAAGGCTGAAAACTCCGCATAACTTCAATAACCCAGGGGGTTTTGATTATGAAAAGGCGCTGCTTTACAGAGGCATAAAAACGCAGGGGTTCATTGCCGATGCTTCAAACATTATAAGTATTCGAGAAAATCAGGGAAATCCCTTCAAGCGGCGCCTGGAACGGTTCCGAACGGCGCTCAAAGTTTTCATTTACAATCATTCTCCATCCCCCGAGGCTGAAATTATTCAAGCCATGGTTTTAGGCGAACAAAAAGAAATTCCCGATGAAATCAGGGAAGAATTTAACAAGACAAACACGTCCCATATTCTGGCCATTTCCGGCTCTCATGTAAGCATTGTCGCGCTCATCTTCATCGGCATCTTCCGCTTTGCCATCAAACGTTTCGAATATCTCCTTTTGAAATTCAACTTGCTGAAGGTTTCAACATTGATGGCCTGCATTCCTGTCATATTATACGCTTTTATCGCTGGGTTGGGTGTTTCCGTGGTTCGGGCAACGATCATGATCCTGATTTTCCTGTTTGCTATTCTTCTGGATAAGGACCGGGACTTCTTCAATGCCCTGGCCCTAGCCGCCCTCATTATTCTAACTATTGCGCCCTATTCACTGTTCGATATTTCCTTCCAGCTTTCATTCGTAGCCGTCGCTTCGATACTTTACATCACGCCTGCATTCATTTCCTTCAAACCAAAGACAACCGGGATGGAAACAAAATCCGTTCTCATTTTTAAAAAGGTTTCCCATGTTCTTCTCGTTTTCATCGTTACGTCTGTCGCGGCCACTTTAGGGACATTGCCTCTGGTGGCTTTTTATTTTAACCGGATTTCCACCATAGGACCTATCGCCAACATGGTGGCTGTTCCCCTTTTGGGCATGCTTGCCCTTCCCATCGCTTTGGCTACTATCGTTGCAATGCCGCTTTCCACAATGCTTGCCGCCGTCCTGGTTAAAATTTCTTCTTTTCTCGTCGCCATTTCCATCTCCATAATCGGCTTTTTCGCTTCCATTCCCGGCGCTTATTTTTCCATCAGCGCCCCCACGTTGCCGGAGATAGCCGTTTATTATGCGCTGCTGATAGCTCTTGTAAAAGGGGTGCCTGTCTTCCGTGAGAGATCAGGAGAACCTGTATCGCGCAAAAAGACTTTGTCGCCCTTGTGGCGCTGCGCTATCATCGCCGGGTGCGTGATATTTTTCATTGCTGATGGATTTTTTTTATACTGGAAGGACCAATGCGACGGAAAGCTTAAGGTAACATTTATAGACGTGGGACAGGGAAATGCGGCCTTGATACAATGCCCACGGGGGAAAAATATCCTCATCGATGGCGGCGGTTTTCCGAAAAGCTCTTTTGATGTTGGCAAATATGTGGTAGCGCCTTTTCTCTGGCATGAAAGGATAAAAAACATTGATGTCGTCGTCCTGACGCACCCTCACCCCGACCATCTTAATGGGTTAATCTTTGTTTTGAAAAACTTTAATGTCCGTGAGGTCTGGTCTAACGGACAGGGGTCAACATCCTCATCCTATCGTGGCTTTGTGGAAACATTGAAAGAAAAACATATCCCGCATCGAGTGGTTTCGGCAAAGACAGCCGCAGTAAATATGAATGGTGTTAGCATCCGGCTCTTAAACCCCCCTGTGCCTCTACTCGGCGATGTTGATGATTTTCGGAATTACGATACTGCAAACGATTTATCTATGGTAATGAAAATAACCTTCGATAGAGTTGGTTTTCTTTTTCCTGCCGATATTTCCTCCCGAACGGAAGCTTGCCTTCTTGGGGAAAACAAGGCTATGGCCGCTCAGGTTTTATTGGTTCCCCATCATGGCGGATTCAGGTCCAGCTCTGTCCCGTTCTTGCAGAGCGTTCAACCCCGCGTAGCCGTGATAAGCTGCGGCAGGGATAATATTTATAATCTCCCTCATCCCAATGTGCTCGAAAGATATAAAAAGATGGGAACGACGATTTTAAGAACCGATCGAAACGGCGCCGTAATCGTCGAAACAGATGGAACAAACATCAACTATAAGGTCCGTAAAAGGGCAGTGAATCAGTCACTGTGAACTCTTCCACCGGTTAGCTCAAGTTTCGCGGCTTGAGATATCCTGCGGTGATTAGCAGACCGATGGCCGCCACCGCAGTGAATGCCGCACCAGCCATAAACGTGGCCGATGGACCGAGAAAAGTCCACAAAAAACCCGCAATAACACTAGCCAATAGCAGCACGCCACCGCTTATGAGGTTGAATATCCCAAAACCTGTGCCTAACAGCTCCACAGGGGCGGTGTCCGCAACAAGTTTCGAGAGCAAACCTTGCGTAAAGGCCATGTGTAACCCCCATAGCCCGGCTCCCACAAACACAATCAGCGGTGATGCAGCGAAGGCAAGCATAATATCCGCGGCAATCAACAAAGCCAGCCCGATAGTTAACAATGTGCGTCGGCTGATGTGATCCGCGGCAGCTCCTGCCGGATAAGCAGCTCCTGCGTAAAAAGCGTTCATTACAATCATAACGATAGGTACGTAGTTAAGCTCAAGCCCGACATCCTGGGCGCGTAACACCAAAAAAGCTTCGCTGAAACGGGCCAACGTAAAAACAGCTCCCAGCAGCACAACGAACCAGTAACGCAATGGAAGACCTTTGGCATAAGCAACGGTGAGCGGCGCCTCACCTAGGACGTTTGCGTTTGTATGTTCTGGCTCACGCACATATGCAAACAGCACCGAAACCGCGATGAAAGCCGGCAGCACAGCAACCCACATTACAGTTCTAATATCACCAGCAAACCAGATCATGAATGCCACCGCCAGTAGCGGGCCGATCAACGCCCCCACTGAATCGAGCGCCTGACGAAGTCCATAGGCTGCGCCTCGCAATTGTAGCGGCGTCATGTCAGCTATCAGCGCATCACGTGGCGCGCCGCGGATGCCTTTGCCAAGACGGTCAATGAAACGTGCTGAGAACACCCAGTTAATAGAATTAGCCAGCGGAAAAATCGGTTTGGTGAACGCAGCGAGCGCATAACCCAGAATCATCAAAAATTTGCGCTTGCCTAGATAATCACTGAGCACGCCTGAAAAGACTTTCAATGCTGCGGCGGTCGCTTCTGCAACCCCCTCTATGACACCAACCGTAATCATGGAAGCGCCCAGTGTCGTAACCATGAAGACCGGAAGCAGACTGTGTATCAGCTCCGATGAGGCGTCCATAAACAGGGACCCCAATCCCAATGCCCAAATGCCGGTGGGCAGTGCCCTCCATCCTCTAATCATCGAAGTCAACAAAAACATCCTCATGAGCCGTTTAAAATAATTGCCGCAGATATCCACATATCAGCTTTTATCGAACAGGATTTGGGCATGTTCCTCTATTGTCTTGACAAGCAACTCAATGTCCTTTTTCAGGATAGTATCTTTCAATTCCGCCAATATTTCTTCATAATAATGAATAACTTTAATGATACCTGGGTTCAAATTCAGTATCTCGGCGTAGAGCCGCGGGTTATGGCAGAATACTTTTTCCACGACATCCAGCTTACTCTGCAACATCGGCGTGGTAAACGCTTCCAGAGCCGATATTTTAACTCCCATTTTCCCTAAAACCAAACCCATTGCAATGGTATTGAGATGGGTAAGTCCCTGCACGACAGCCATAATGGCATCATGTTGTTCGGGTGTTGTTTCCAACACTAAAGCCCCCCTTTTTTCGAATAGTTCGTTGAGCCATGTCCGCCATTTGTCGGCTCTGGCAGGACACAAAACGATGTGAAGCCCTCTTATATCCTTCACCTGAGGGCCAAAGAGGGGATGGCATCCGATCACTTCCGAAACGGAATTTTCCATCATGGTTTTCACCGATTCTACCTTCAAAGATGTGAGGTCCATAAGCAGCGATTTTTCCCTCATATACGGTGAAATCTGTTTGATAACCGATATGGTGACGGTAATGGGCACACTGACAACAACTACACGGCACCGTTCGGCCATTTCCTCCATGCCCGGTCCGGAACGCCTGCCGGATACACAGACTTTATATCCCTCGTCATGGAGGAAATCGGCAAACCACCGCCCCATACCGCCCGTTCCACCGATAATTCCTATTTCGAAATCTCTCATTCTCTCACCGCCTTCTGCCGCAACAAATGATCGGCCAGGACCAGATTGACCATTGCTTCGCAGACGGGAACGATTCTGGGGATGACGGAAACATCATGTCTTCCTCCAATGGATATTTCTACAGGATTTCCGGTGACATCGATAGTTTTCTGTATTTTGGCAATGGAAGCAATAGGTTTGCAGGCCACACGGATAATGATCTTATCGCCATTGGTAATTCCGGCTAGAATGCCGCCTGCCCGGTTGGAGGCAAATCCGTCCGGCGTTATCGGATCGTTGGCTTCGCTTCCCGTCATTGATGCAATAGAAAATCCCGCGCCAATCTCTACTCCTTTGACGGTTCCGATACTCATCAGCGCTTTTGCCAGGTCTGCCTCCATCTTGTCAAATATTGGCTCGCCAAGACCGGCAGGACACCCATTGACAACAACCTCTACAATGCCTCCCAGTGAATCCCCTTGAAGCCTTGCCTGCTCCAGTTTCTTCTCCATCGTTGATGCGACACTGGGATTGGGACACATGAGCCAATGGGCATTTACTGCCTCCCGACAGATTTCGTGAATGGCGTCCATTGCAATACCGCCCAACGCCTTTGTGTAGGCAATAACTTCCATGCCGCTTCTTGCTGTCACTTTCGCGGCTACCGCGCCGGCTGCCACACGGGCAGCGGTTTCACGTCCAGAAGCGCGACCCCCTCCCCGATGATCACGTATGCCGTATTTTTTATAGTAAGTAATGTCTCCATGGCCGGGCCTAAAGACGTCCTTGAGGGTATCATAAGCCTTGCTGTCAGCATCCTTGTTATATATGATTAACGAGATAGGCGTTCCTGTCGTTCTGCCTTCAAATATTCCGGATAGAACCTCCACACGGTCATCTTCCCTTCTTGATGAAGCTGATGGTCCCTGGGCGGGTTTTCTCCTGTCCAGCGCTTCCTGTATATCTGCCTGTGCCAAATCAATATTGGGAGGACATCCATCTATGACCACGCCAATTGCCGGTCCATGAGATTCTCCCCATGTGGTGACCTTGAAAATAACACCAAAGGAATTTCCTGACATCTACATGCCTCCAGTTGCAGTCTATACTGCACTCCTCCTGGCGTTATTCTCCCAGAATTGACAGATGTCATCCACAATTTCCTTGATCGTAAGCGAACTCGTATCTATGGAAAAATCAGCCCACCGTCGATAAACCGGTGTTCGCAAGGCCAAAGTCCTTTTGGTCTCCGCAACAACATCTTCATTTGAGAGCGCCGGCCGCCTTTGCTGGCTTGACGGATCGGAGCACATTCTTTTGATGACAATCTGTTCATCCGCAAGAAGCCAGATGAACAACCCATTTTTCTTCAGGGCAATGGCATTTTCTTCATCCATGACGGCCCCACCACCAGTGGCAATGATACTATTTTGGTAATTAGCAAGCTTAAGAATGGCCGTTTTTTCTTTTTGGCGGAAAAAATCCCAACCGCACTCTGACACCATCTGATGAATGGACATGGCCGTATCTTTTTCAATCACGACATCCGCATCATAAAAAGGCATCTTTAACCGCCGGGACAATTCGCAGCCCACAGAAGTTTTGCCTGTGCAGCGATACCCAATCAAGACGATATTCATAACTCTTTCAATGCTTCCCAGAAACCTGGAAATGACTTTTGGACACATTTTTCATTCTTTATTTTCATCCCGTCTGCCACTAACCCTGCAATGGCAAAGCTCATGGCGATACGATGGTCGTTATAAGTTTCTATCTCGGCGCCATGAGGATGCCCACCGTTAATGATAAGACCGTCTTTAGTTTCTTCTGCCTCAATGCCAATCCGTTTCAATTCAGTGGCCAGCGCAAACAATCGGTTGCTTTCCTTAAGCCGTAGGTGAGACGCATTTTTAATAACCGTCCGGCCCTGACGAAAAGCAGCCAGAACAGCCACGCCAGGAACCATATCGGGCATGTTGCCCATATCAATCATATATTCGCCTCCGTGTAAAGCGCCACCTGTTAATTCAACCCAATTTGCGCCATACCGCGCCGAACAACCGAGATCTTTCATGATCTCGATTATCCCGATATCTCCCTGAATTGTTTCAGGATTTATATTCAAGACCCGGATGCGCCCTCCAGACAGCGCGGCAGCCAGAAAAAAATATGAAGCGCTGGAAACATCGCCTTCAATCATATATTCACGGCCGACATACCGTTGTCCCCCTTTTACGTGGCAACACCCGTCGGCGGTTTTCTCCGGTTTTACCCCGAAATCTCTCATAACCTTCAGGGTCATATCAATGTAGGGTTCGGATACTTTCCTGCCTTCCAACCGTATCTTGACCCCTCTTCGACTGTAGGGAGCGCTGATCAGCAATGACGAAACATACTGCGAACTTTCAATGTCGCTTAAGGTTACGATTCCTCCTTCTATGCCGGCGGCTACGATAGCAACCGGAGGATAACCGGTATTTTTTTCGGAAACCGACACACCCAAGGTTCGTAGCGCATCCAATAGCGGCTTTACAGGCCTTTCACACAACCGCTTATCGCCTGTAAGAACAAAACTTCCCTGGCCCAAACAAACTAACGACGTTAAAAATCTGAGCGCCGTGCCATTGTTTCCCAGAAACAGCGCCTTCGATGGATTTTTAAGGATGCCTTCCGTTCCTGTCACCGATACGTCATTTCCTGAAATAGAAATTTTTGCGCCCAATGCGGAGAGACCATCAATAAGATAACAGGTGTCCTCCGATATAAGTGTATTGTGCAGGCATGACTTACCGTCTGCTAAAGCGGCAATAACCAACGCCCTCTGGCTATAGCTTTTTGAGCCAGGCGCCGATACCGCTGCGTTTAAATTACGAATGGGAGCAATCTCAAGCATCTAAGCGGCTCCAAGTCTTTCAAGAACAACCTTGCGCATGATTGAACGAGGCGGCTCCTGTCCGGTCCACAGTTTGAATTGCTCAGCGCCCTGATGCACAAACATATCAACCCCGGATAGAATAAGACAGCCGGCCTTTTCAGCATCGAGGAGCAATTTTGTCTTCAGAGGATTGTAAATGACATCCATCACCAGCTGATAATTTTTGAGCAGTCGGGGAGGAACCAGCGAATCTCCAATAGCAGGGGACATGCCGACCGGTGTTGCATTAATGAGAGCATCTGCCTTGAGAGCCTCGATGCTTTCCAGAGGATAACATTCACAGTTGAATTCCTGAGCCAAGCGCTCAGCCTCCTCCGATATGTTGTAAACAACCATTGGTGTGGCTCCTTCATTCAATATGCCAAACACCGCCGCTCTTGCCGCTCCCCCTGCACCCAGAATGATTATTCTTTTCCCCTCAATGTCCATGGCTGTTTTCAATGCCGAAACAAGGCCTTGCCAGTCTGTGTTGAATCCTGTCAAAAGGCCGGCAGTATTGACGATTGTGTTGACCGCTCCAATTTTTAAGGCGTCCGGGTGGATCTTATCCAGACAGGGCATAACCGAAACCTTAAAGGGAATGGTTACACTGGCCCCTCCGATATCCAGCCCCCTGATTCCGGATACTGCTGAAGCGATATCCTTTACGCAAAAGGACAGATACCGACCGTTGATACGCAAAGCTCTAAATGCAGCGTTGTGCATGGCAGGTGAAAGGCTGTGCTCAACAGGATTGCCCAAAAGGGCGAATACCTTAGGATGATCTTTACGAAGGCTCTTGTTTTTGGCGATAGGGCGCTTGAACACCTCCATGATTTGAAACATTTGTTCGGCGGTAAGCTGTCCCGGAGCAGATTCTGCCCCATATCGACTTGATGCAAAAGTCAAGTAAGAACCTAGAACTGGCGCCGCGACCCTGCTGATTTTTCCCTCATCGCCCATGCAAAAGGCGATTATTTTCTTTTCTTGTTTCCGAGCATGGGCAATAAGATCGAAAATCCTTATATTATCGTCAGGCTCCAACGCGGTAGCGACAATCTTTACGACGGATGCCCCCGCCTTAACGCAGCGCTGAAAAATATCACGAAGTTTTCGGATCGATGGCGTTGCCTGAAAATCGTGATGAGAAATAATTAATTTGGTTTTGTCGCCATGTTTGTGTATCGCCGAAATCAATTCCGCAATGAGAACATGATCGGCGCTTAACTCAATATCAACATAGTCCACATCATATTTAACGGCATCCTTCAAAACATCGACTCGTTGCCTTTCTTCCCCCGGGGAAATATTTCCCTCCGTATGCCTGTCGGGAAGGCCGCCGCCTTCCGTTTTTTTTCTGTTTGTAACGATGATTTTCGGCGGCAAGTCAAAAGCACGGCACTTGGCAATCAACGCGGGCAAGTTCGCGTCCTGGATTAAATCCATCCGCAATTCAAGAACATCCGCCAGGTGTATGTTTTTTTCTATCTCACATAATGCTTCAGCTTGTGTGTGAGCTGTAATGGGAATACAAATCATTATGCCGCCCCCTCACCCCATGGATATGATCCTAAAATTTTCAAAAAGGTGGTTTTCTGTTGCAGTTCTTTTAAACATTCCCGGATTTTTAAGTCTTTCTGGTGCCCGGACACATCTACAAAGAACAGATAATCCCATGTTTTTTCCTTCACCGGATATGACTCTATTTTGAGCAGATTAATGTCTCGTTCGGCAAAAGGCGCCAGCGCCCGGCAGAGCGCCCCCGGTGAATGGGGCGTCGCAAAGAGCATCGACATCTTATCCTTGCCCGTAGTCGTGTTCTCTCCTTTTCCGATAACAAGAAACCTTGTGGTGTTCGAGGGATTATCTTCGATGCCTTCTGAAAGCACATTCAAACCATAAGCGGTTGCAGCCAGACGACTGCCGATGGCGGCGCTGTGCTTGTCTCCTAAAACAGCATGGGCGGCTGAAGCTGTGCTTTCCGTCTCAATAAGGCTGCCGGCGGGAAGGTTCGCGCGAAGCCAAGATTGACATTGGGCAAAAGCCTGGGGATGGGAATAAATCTTCGAGATTGCCTCCAATTTGTCCCCTGATGACAGTAAACAGTGACTGATCTTCAAAAATATCTCCGCGCGTATTTTCAGCGGCGTCAGTATGAGTCGGTCAAGCGTCAGATTGACGGATCCCTCCAGTGAATTTTCCACCGGCACAACACCCCATTGCACCTTTCCTCTCTCTATTTCATCAAAAACGCGAAAAACATTGGCCTGCGGGAAAAACCGTGCGCTTGTCCCAAAGTGGGACAGCGCGGCCATGTGAGCGAAGGAGGCCTCGGGTCCTAGGTGCGCGACGGTGATAGGGCTTTGCAATTCGCGCGAAATGGAGATAATCTCCCGGAAAATAGCCTTCAAAGCTCTTGTAGGCAGAAGCCCTTTATTTTTCTTTTCCAGATATGCGTACACCTTTGCTTCCTGGGCCGGGTCATAGATGTTCAAGCCATGCTCTTGTTTCAACTTTCCTATTGCAACAGAAATTTTCGCCCTCTCTTCGAAAAGAGATATAATCCGCTCATCGATCTTTTCCAGCTCACTTCGGAGATGTTTTAGTTCGGTTTTTGTCATCGTTTGATCTCCTCAATTGTCTCACGTATAATCGCTTCCGGCACCTCACTGTTTACAAAGGGCATTCCAATTCTTTTGAGCAAAACAAAATTGATTTTATCTCCTTCTTTTTTTTTGTCCATTTTTAACCTTTCAACAATCTCATCTGTCCTGATGGTTAAGGAAAGATAGCGCGGCAGACCGAAGACGTCAATCAACCGCCATATTCGCTCACGTTCACCAATCGAAAATCCACATAACTTTCCTGACATTCGAACAGCAGCCGCCATGCCTATTGCAACGGCGTTGCCGTGGGATATTGTATATCCCGATGCCGCCTCAACGGCGTGACCGACAGTATGGCCGAAATTAAGTATCCGGCGAATTCCACGATCTTTTTCGTCAATTTCCACGATCTTTTTCTTAAATCGGCATGAATGCTCAACAACAGCCGAAAGCACATCCCTATCCTGTTTTTTTATCGCATCTGCTTTCTGCTCAAGAGTTTCAAAAAATTTTAGATTGTCAATAATACCATATTTAATGATCTCGGCGAGTCCATTATTAAATTCTGTATTGGGAAGGGTCTCCAAAAATTTTAAATCCACGAAAACAGCCTTTGGCTGATGAAAAGCGCCCAGCAGATTCTTCCCATCAGGAAGATCCACGGCTGTTTTGCCTCCAATACTGCTGTCCACCTGGGCCATCAATGTCGTAGGGATTTGAATATACGGCACGGATCGCATATAAACTGAGGCAATAAATCCCACGAGATCTCCTGCCACGCCACCGCCTAAGGCGATGAGAATCGCGTCCCGATCTACGCCAAGTTTTAACATTTGTCCCACAACGCTAAGAACCGTCTGGATATTCTTCGAAGTCTCCCCGGCCTGAAACTCAATCAATGTTGTATTCAGCCCTAGGTTTTGAAATATGCCCAAAACAACCCCGCCGTATAATCGGGAAACATTAGAGTCCGTAATAAGGACATAATGACTTGCCTTATGGTTTTCTGCAATGATCAAGCCTACCTGATCAATCACATTGTAACCGATGCAAATGTCGTATGACAGCGATATTTTCTTATTCAAGTTAAGCTTTACCTTTTTCATGCGTTGTTCTCCCACTTTATGGCAGTCTCCAGCTTTCTGATCTCTTCCATAAGCTGATAGAATTTCTCCGGCTTCAGTGATTGTAAGCCATCGGAAACGGCCTTTTGCGGTTCAGGATGAACTTCTATGATAATCCCATCGGCCCCCACGGCAAGGGCTGCCTTACTCAGGGGCAGAACATAGCGCCAGTTGCCTGCTGCATGAGACGGATCCACAATCACGGGGAGATGTGTCAGTTCTTTCAATACGGGGACGGCGCTGATGTCAAGAGTGTTGCGTGTGATCGTTTCAAAGGTTCTAATGCCACGCTCGCATAAAATAACCTGATCATTTCCTTCAGAAAGGATATATTCTGCCGACATGAGAAGCTCCTCGATAGCGGTTGACATCCCCCGCTTGAGCAAAACAGGTTTTTTTGACTTGCCTACTTTTTTCAAAAGGGCAAAGTTTTGAACATTTCTTGCTCCTATTTGAATAACATCAGCATACTTCTCCACCAGATCAACATCCGCCGGATTAATGACCTCCGTAACAACCGGCAGACCTGTGGCTGCCCTGGCTTTTTCCAACAGCTTCAATCCCTCTTCTCCCATTCCCTGAAAACTGTAAGGCGACGTTCTCGGCTTATAAGCCCCCCCGCGGATAATTTGGGCGCCTCCTTTTTTTACAATGTAGGCGCTTTCCAGCATTTGTTCTTCCGATTCGATGGAGCAAGGCCCTGCCATGACGATAAATTGATTACCGCCGATTATGACGCCATTGATATCAATAACGGTGTTTCCCGCCTTCGTTTCCCGGCTGGCCAGCTTATACGGTTTTACGATGGGCATGGTTCTTTCAACCCCGGAAAGAGACTCAGCCAATCTCAAACATTCTTTGTCTTTACCTTCCCCGATTGCTCCGATAATTGTCTGTTTAACTCCCTTGGATGGATGAGCCTTATATCCAATATCTTCGATCCATTGGATCACATTTTCAATTTGCCTCGCCGTTGCGTTCTTTTTCATTATGATAACCAATTTCCCCCTCCTTAGTAACAAAAAAGCCATAATGGCTTTTGCCACCATGGCCCACGAACACATAAAAAAAGCCATGGGCGGCATTCTTGATATACCCATGGCTTAAGCTGCTTATTTACCTACCTTAACTTGCTCCAAAGCGACGGGCAGACCAATGGAAAATAATAAAAGCCCCAAAAGCCTTTAAAGTTCATATTCTCCCTACGCAAGGCACTACCTATCATAAGTAATCCCCTTCTACTTTTGGTTAGATGAGACCTTTGAAAAACGGCTCCTCACGTCATTCCGACGCGTCACCCCGATGAAAATCGGGGCGGAATCTATAACGGCTTGAAAACACTGGCTTCCCCCGTATCGAGTACGGGGCAGGCTCAAGTCAAGCACGGAATGACGGCAAGGCGATTTAATCACAAATTCAAAGGTCTCTAGATAACCAAATTTGTCCGCACTTGTCAAGAAAAAATATTTTTCTGTAAGAAGCACATGAATTGTCCTGTTATGCAGCGCATAGTTCGACAGGCTCACTACTCGACAGGCTCACTACATTGCCGGCATGGCAGCGGCAAATCTTTACATCAAGAATGTCTATCTGCCGGCATACAATAAAGAGTTTAAACAAAAACCAATGGAAGAAGGTTCTGCTTTTATCTCTTGGGCGGGAGCGAATATCAAAGATACGCTTTGTAAACATTACGAACGAACGGTGAGCCCCGATAATTGCGTAAGCTTTGAAGGAAAGACGCTGCAGATTCCCCCGGACAAGTATCGTTGTCATTACGTCCGGGTAAAAGTTAAAGTTCATCGATACCTGGACGGTTCCTTGGCTATTTTCCATGGACCCGGAAAACTTGCCGATTATGATGAAAATGGACATCTGATAACAAAGAAAAAGGACAGGGCAGCGTAAGTCCGCCGCTTGCCAATATCAAGGAAATGCTCTTATGATTACATCATCAAGCCTTTTCCTTAAGCGTATTTAAAAGCGGACATATCATGTGCTACAAAATAGGACTTTTCCATTTGCTGCTAACACAGATGGTGGCCACAATTCCCTCGCCGATCCCCGCAAAATCCGTATGTTTCAATTGCCGTGAATGAGTAAACTGTCCCGCAATCAGCTTTTTGTTAAGGTGACCCCAACTCAATTTCTAACTGCTCAAGAAAGGCATTCAAGAAATCTATCCTAGGCTGAATAATTTTCTTGCTCTCCTTAAAATAAAGCTTGTCTTCCACTTCTTTAAGAATATTTTTAAGGAGTTTAGGAAAGTTAAATATATTTCCGTCAAAAGAATTATCATTCAGCCCCCGGATTGCGGCCCGGGTGATTCCTACGGCCCCGACGTAATCAATAGCATCAATATCCCACATTATCCTGGCTTCCAAAGTTTTGGGGGTTGGCCCTCCATACCGGCTGTGAGCTTCAATAACATGAAGAACCTCTTGAATCTTAGAGGCGGGAAAGTTGATTTTCCTTAAAATTTTTTCTGCTGGTTCGATACCTGTTTGATAATGTCTTTTCCGGTCTTTTGTGACCCCAATGTCGTGAAGCATCACGCCAGGAATCAGGATTTCCATATCTGCCTCCAGCTCCTGACCAAGTTTTTTGGCCCAAAAAAGGGTGCGCGCAATGTGGTCTAAGCCGGCCACCTTTTCTGCCGATAGTTCTCTCTTAAGGTAAGGCCAGATTTTCTCTTCATATCTACTCACCGGCATTTTTTTCTCAATTCTCATTTTTGACAAAATCGGTACGGCCCGCTCTTGTAACTTTTCCCTGTATTGCCAACATGAAATGATTTCTATCGTCGTCATTTTTGAAAATTGCAATGGAACAAACAGCACGCTGCGTAATATGATGAGAATGCTCTACAGCGACTATTCCATGCTCTTCTGAGCATGGGTAATGCTTAGATCATTTTCACGCTCCGATCAAGTTAATTAGTCCGTCCTGCAAAAAAGAAAATATCTGAAAGTCATCATCACATCCGCAACTATCGACACACATAAGTTTTCTCAAGCATTCGGCCATGCGCCAATCATTGAAGTGTCAGGCCGCATGTATCCCGTGGATGTGCGTTACATGCCCATTGATCCCGAACAGGATGAAAACGGAGAGGTTACTTACATTGATGCCGCCGTCAAGGCTGCAGAAACTCTTGTCAGGGAATACCCCCGAGGAGATATCCTCATTTTTATGCCCACGGAACGGGATATAAGGGAAACCTGCGGGCTTCTCGAAGCTACACTAAAAAACCGCGGCATTACGATTCTCCCTCTATTTGTCAGGCTTTCATGGACAGAGCAGTGTCGAATTTTCCGACCTGCAGCCGCCCCAAAAATTATCGTTGCGCATAGGTCAATCCTCCAATTGGGAAAGCAATGCACGCATGTCCCGATATGATCTTATGCTGAAACGAGCCCTCGATGCCCTTATCCCAACCTTAATAGAAAAGGAAGAATCTGGAAGCGCAGCAAAAAGATCTTCATCTGTCCAGTCATCACCTGCTGCAAGAATAAAATCAGCATTTTTATGCAACAGATACTGAGAGAAAAATATTCCCTTACTGACACCGCTGTTTCTCACTTCCACTGTCTTGTTCCCTGGCAACACACGGATATTTAAGTTTGCGGTAAGGTTTGTCAGGACATCGAGAAGTTCCTTCGCGGCAATCGAAGATGATTTTAGATCAGCCATACGATAGTGCCATACGAGCGAGTAATCCTTCTCTTCAACAAATGAACATGGTATCCTATCAAAAAAGAGGTTGAAAATAGGCCTTACTTCTTTTTTCCAGCCCTCTTCAATTGGATTGGTGACAGAAGTCCATGCAGAAGCTGGGTTGGTCCGCACCCATCCGCCGTGTTCTGCAACCAATGCAACATTAAGATATCCAAACCACTTTTCGAGTGTGTGTCGATCACGGCCGCTCAGTATGACTACCTCATTGTGTGATGGAGATGAAATCTTTTGAAGAAGGTCTATCAAATTATCATCAGGAGCGGCCCTTCCGGGTTCTCTGGAAAAAGGAACAAGCGTTCCATCATAATCCAGCAAAATGAGACGAAATTGGGATTCATTATACTTTCTCTTCATCTCTTGTTTAGATTCTTCATCAAAAAACTTAACTGACAAACTTTTTGACAAATAAATGACTTCATCAAGTCTCTCTAGAAACCGTTCAACCCACCAGCAGATATCATATGTTTTAAGTCTTGCGCGCATAATCTTATTGGATTCTTCTTGTTGCGAGACTGGCATCTGGAGAGCTTTAATCAAGGCATCTACTAACTCTGCTGTATCGTAAGGGTTGACGATAATGGCCTCCAATAGTTCACGTGCTGCACCGGCCATATCGCTGAGAATTAAAACACCGCCATCATTTTTGACAGCAAGGTATTCCTTGGCAATCAGATTCATGCCATCCCGTAACGGAATGATAAATCCAACATCAGCGCTTGCATAAAGCGCTGCTAGCTCTTCAAATGAAAGTGAACGATAGATATATATGATTGGCATCCAATCGAGTGTGCCGTATTGGCTATTGATTTTTCCCACAAGCCTATCTATTTCAGTTTTTAAAAGCATGTAATGATCAACATGTCCTCGGGAAGGAACAACAATCAGCATAAAGGTGATTTTCTGATGCCATTCAGGATGCTTTTCGAGGAATTTAGCAATAGCATCAATGGTATTGGGAATACCCTTTGTGTAATCCTGACGTGAAACTGAAAACACAAGTTTGCGCTCTCCCACCTTTTCTTTGATCTTGGCTATTTCATCCTGGACAACGGAACTTTCCGTTGCTTCAGAATATTTTGAAAAATCAATCCCCATAGGGAAAACGTCAGCTTGAACAATTCGATCGCCCAATAATATCTGTCCAATCGTATTATCATACCCAAGTGTTCGTCGTACGCTAACAAGAAATGAATGCGCGTATTCGTATGTATGAAATCCTATAAGGTCTGCGCCCATTAATCCATCAAGGATTTCCCTGTGCTGTGGTAAAATTCTAAAAATATCAAAATGTGGAAATGGAATATGAAGGAAAAACCCGATCGGGATATTTGGGATTCGTTCCCGCAAAAGTTTTGGCAACAACATCAAGTGATAATCATGAACCCATATAATATCATTTGGCTTTATAAGCGGTATAACGGTTTTACAAAACATGTAGTTAACTTTTTGGTAAGCCTCCCAATCCTGCAACGCATATTTTACATATGCCGGAAATGAATGAAACAATGGCCAGATCGTTCTATTGGAAAAATTTTCGTAATATCTTTTGATAAGCTGCTCCGAGATAAACACCGGCTGACTTTGCAATTCTTCCCTGAGCCTTTTTTTCACCCCCTTTTTTTGACTCCGAGCAACAGTTCCTGGCCATCCAATCCAGAACGTTGGATACCCTCGGGCAGAGAACTTAAGCCGGTGGCCAGGCCCCCGACACTTTGCGTAAAGACAACGCCTGTATCCTGTTGCGCTATTTTTACTGGCAGCCGATTGGAAACAATCAGTATTCTGCCTTCTTTCTTTTGCTGATACATGCTCATGTGATACTCCTCAAACTATTTTCCGGCGTCTCTTGATGCAGGTAAACCGTATGAGTGGGATATGCAAAGGCGATATCAGCTTCTTTAAACCGTCTGAAAAGTTCAAGATTGATTGCCTGCTGCGTGTCCATGTAGATATTATAATCTGAACTGTTCAAGTAATATACGACCTCATAGATAAGGGCTGAATCGCCGTATTCCTTAAAGTGGGCACGATCAAACCTTGTAAGGGGTTGCGCTTCGATTATATCGTGGACAATTGAGGGGATTGTCATCAATTTTTGATGTGTTGTTTGGTAAGTCACACCGAATGAAAATGCTATCCGACGTTCGGTCATTCGTTTGTAGTTCCTGATACGGCTTTTTAGTAAATCGGAATTTGAAATGATGATCTGTTCCCCTGAGAGACTTCGGATGCGGGTTGTTTTCAGCCCAATATGTTCAACGCTTCCGAGATATTGATCGATAACAATAAAATCTCCTATAATAAAAGGCTTATCAATGATTATTGAAAGAGACGAAAAAAGGTCACTCAAGGTATTCTGAATAGCAAGCGCGACAGCTATGCCACCGACACCCAAGCCGGCAAGAAGAGCCGTGATGTTAACACCAAGGTTGTCCAGAGCGAGAAGAAGAATGACTGACCAGAGAATTATCCGGCTGATGAAGCCTAGGATATTAAGCATTGATACGCTGGCAGCGTCTTCTTCTAATTTTTCGCTTATGGTTCGGCTAAGCCAAAAAGAAATAATGACATTCCCTAAGATGGCGGATTGCAACAATAAAATAATCAGGAACGCAGACTGAACAATACGCATTGTAGGTGGTGGAATAGCAAGGGTAAATGAGCCTCCATACACAGACAACGACAGAAGAAACCAAAAGTGGACTTTTCTAAGGAGTTTAACAAGTAAATCATCAACCCCTGTTGTTGTCTTCTTTGCTAAAACAGAAATATGTTTAATAAAAAATCTCTTCAGAGTCGCCAAAACAACAAAAACTAAGCACGTAATGCCTAGGGCAAAAAGCCATGACTGCAAGGTGTTATTTCCTATGTGGATGTTATCTATAGCAATCATATAAGTCTCTCATTTGTGTGTTTAGACCGTAAAAAGAATTTTTTTTAACAACAGGAGATTTTATTCCCTCGCATATATTTTTCTTTACCTTACAGCCGTCGCTTTGGCGCCAGCCGTCGCGGCGCCAATACTAACTTCTAAGGCAACCTTCTCATTGGGAGACCATTCTGCGTAGACATTTTCATATCTGGAGAATTCCTCCATAATCTCGGTGCTCGGCGTTCCCGGATAACCAGCGGCGAAACGTACCCCATGCTCATAAGCGCCTCTTGCTATAGCTTCATTACCTGACATTAAAACTTCCATGCAATTTCCTTTAAATATTGGGGCTTATCAGAATCAGATTTATCCTAAATCAAAGAGGATATCTTTCTTTGAATGAGCATCTTGGATGAAGAATCCTGAGCTTTGTTGAGGGCTTTTTGGTAGTACTCCAAAGCCTTGTCTCGTTTGTTCATACGTTCGTATATACGGGCTATATTTATGTCATTAATGCCTTCGATATAACTTTCTGCCTGTAAACCGGATATCTTTTCAAATGATTCAAGAGCTTTCTTTAAATCTCCAGCGGTTTCATAACAGTATCCCAAGCTCATGTAAGACAAAATGGACAAGCCGCTTTTCTTGGGTGATTTTTCAATACACTTCTCATAATAAGAGATGGCTGATTTAATATCATTGAGTTCGTAATACAAATTTCCCAAGCGATAATGGGACATTACCGCGGCCTGACTTCTGGGATAACTCGAGATGATATTCTTGTAACCTTTGATGGCATCGCTGTCTTTCGCAGCGGTTTGAACGTTGGCGTAAAGTTGATAGGCGGATGTTTCATAGTTTGTAAAGTAAAAATATAATCCAACGGATAAGGCAAAAACAAAAGCAATGCTTCCCACAATAGCACAAAGCATGATCTTATTTTTTGAAAAATAATCTATAACAGCCAGATATGCCGAATGAAAAAAATCAGGTTCAGTTATTTCTTTTTGGGATAGTTTTTTTGCCATGATCCCCCCTTACTAATCCTCCTTTTTAAAGTTTTCATGGAGGGCTTTAACGATTACTTCCGGGATTTTGACTATGTTTCCCTCGTTGTCCGTGCAGGCATGCACAGTGTATCCTTCAACGAGTTTTATTTTCATATTTTCATCCCAGATGGTGGAATTAAACTTCATGCTGGCCCTTTTCAAATAGTCTATTTGTGTTTCCACCGTTACTATTTGATCGTACAGGGCAGGGTGTAAATAGTGACAATACAGCCTTATCAGAGGCAAGTGATAGCCATGGGAAGACATCTGCGCATATATAACGCCCATATCTCTAAAAAGTTCCGTCCGGCCGATTTCAAACCATTTGGGATAATTAGCATGGTATGTTACACCCATAGCATCCGTGTCCGCATAGGTGACCCTTACTTTAGTGAGATTTGTCTTCAATGAATGTCCTCCAGTTCTTTATAAAGAGATCCATGAGAACATAGCCCGGTGATACCAGTATGCCGGTATCCCTTGCTGATTTTTCCCCAAAGTTTACCCCACTTCCAAGATTTTCACCTTCGACAGAGGAAAGAACGGCAAATGGACTGGGGTCGGCAGCGTGTGTCTTCAAAGCGATAGGTGTAGGATGATCACATAGCGCCATCAACCTGAAGGGCCCCATAGCATACGCTTCCCTCAAGATAACGCCGGCGATTTTCGCATCAAAATCTTCAATGGCTTGGATCTTACCGGCGATGTTTCCTTCATGGCCCATTTCATCAGGCGCTTCGACATGCACAAAAATAAAATCGAGGTGATTTAAGGAATCCAAAGCTTTTTTCGCCTTGCCCAGATAATTTGTGTTTATATACCCTGTCGCGCCTTTAACAGATATGACTTCAAGACCAGTGCAAATGCCTATGCCGTTCAAAAGATCAACGGCTGAAATCATGCCACCCTTAAGTCCGTATTTTTGCGAGAACGTAAGCAATTGCAGCGCCCTACCCTGCCCCCATAACCAAATAGCATTGGCCGGTTTTTTAAGAGCCTCCAGCCTGCCCTTGTTTACAGGATGTTGAGATAAAACTTCCTTTGCTTGACGCATAAGTTTGAGCAAACATTGCGCGCCTTCTCCGGTCGGCAAATAACCGGTGATTACCCTATCGGTAATGTCATGTGGAGGTATCGTCCGTATGCCATCATAGGGGCAATTTCTCCAAACCAGAAGATGTCGGTAACTGACCCCCGCATAAAACTGAAATTCATTGGAACCTAATTGATTTTGAAGATCATTGATAATGAGTCTTGCCTCTTCAGAACTGATGTGACCGGCGGTAAAATCATGCATAATGGGTTCGCCGTTCTGTCTTAGTGTGACAAGATTACAACGAAAGGCCACATCTTCGCTGTTGAGCTTCAGGCCCATATTAATGGCTTCCAGAGGGCCGCGGCCCGTATAGTATTTTCGAGGATCGTAACCTAATACACTTAGATTGGCGACATCGCTGCCGGCTGTGAAACCATGAGGTATTGTATCTATTCTTCCCAGGGTTCCTTTATTTGCGATGAAATCCATATTGGGTGTAGATGCGTATTCAAGAGGAGTTTTTCCATTCAGCGCTTCAAGTGGGTAATCCGCCATCCCATCGCCGAGTAAGATAATATATTTCAAAGATTTTCGTCCTCTATTCTTATGCTTACTGTTTTTTTAAGGACTATATCGAGTCCGTTGATATCCGCCAGAGCCCTCCTGACATCTTTTTCCTTTGCTTTATAAGTCGTCATCACCACAGGAACGGCGCCTGCTTCCTTTCGGCCCTTCTGGATGACAGCGGCAATGCTGATGTTGTTATCCCCCAAAATGCCGGAAATGCGTGAAAGCACACCAGGTTGATCAACTGCGGAAAATCTAAAATAGTAGTTTGTAATGATTTCGTCCATGGGCAGCAGATTGATTTTTTCAATCCCCTCTTCATGAAGAGAACGTGGCGGGACCCGCCCTGAGATACTTTTCATTATGTCCCTTGAAATATCGATCAAATCACTCACCACAGCGCTTGCAGTCGGCATCATCCCCGAGCCCTGTCCATATAAAAAAATAGAATCCGAAGCGTCTCCGACTATATGAAAAGCATTGAAATTCCCATTTACATTGGCAAGCAAGTGATTAAAAGGGATCATCGTCGGATGGACCCTGGCCTCAACCGCATCCTTACGCTGTATGGCAATGGCCAGCAATTTGATGCGGTAGCCAAGCTCTCCGGCAAACTCGATATCCTGCTGAGCAAGGGCTGAAATGCCTTCTGTATGAATATCCCCAAGATTAACCTTCTTACCGTAGGCAAGAGCGAGTATTATGGCCAGTTTATGAGCGGTATCAACCCCTTCGATATCAAAAGAAGGATCTGCCTCGGCAAAACCCATATTCTGAGCCTCCTTGAGCACTGCAAGGAAGGGTTTCTTATCATCGGTCATTTTGCTGAGAATATAGTTTGAGGTTCCATTTATAATACCGATGATGGATTTTATTCTGTTGGCAATCAGACTTTCCTTCAGTGTTTTTATGATGGGTATCGCTCCGCCAACGCTTGCTTCAAACCCAATATTAACCCCTTCCACATGCGCGGCATGAAATATCTCATCGCCATTTGTCGCAAGCAAGGCCTTGTTGGCGGTAATGACATGCTTTTTATTTTGCATAGCCTTCAAAACATAGGAGCGCGCAGGCTCGAAACCGCCTATAAGTTCAACGATAATATCAATTTTCGGATCGGACAAAAGCTCTTCGACGTTTGTCGTGCAGAGACGTCGGTCAACGGAAACCACCCTTGGCGAAGAGAAATCCACATCGGCTATCTTTTTGAGAACAAGGTTTGCCCCTAGCCTTTTCCCTAGGATATCAGCGTTTTCATTCAGTAATTTAACTACTCCCGCGCCTACGGTGCCAAAACCAATAAGCCCTATAGATATATTTCTCATTCTTCTGCCGCTCCGCAAAATTTGCCTTATTTCAAAACCCAAAGGCTTTTAATTTTTACGTCTTTGCATTAAAGCAATGCTAAGGCTACTGCCCGCGTTTATACCAATTCGCATTTGTTTGTCAAATCAATATTGACAAAATCGTAAAAAGTCAAAATTCGCGGGTTTTGTCATGGTGAGCCCTTCGGCCGGCTCAGGACAGGCTCTGTCGAACCATGACGTAATATCAATTATTTATGTTCACCCTTCGACAAGCTCAGGGTGACAATTGGGACTTTTTACGAGCGCATCAATATCCGGACATAGAAAAAGCTGTTGTCAACCCGTCCTCGCCAGTTCCAGCCTTCCCTGCCATCGTTTTAAAAGGACCTTGCGAAGCAGAGCATTTTCCTGGTTTTCCAACAGGGAATCGCTCTCGACAAGTGAAAGAGCGTCCGCCCTGGCAGCTGCAAGTATTTCGGCATCCCTTGCGATATGGGCAATCCTGAAGTCGGGAAGGCCGGCCTGGCGCAATCCCATGAGTTCACCCGGCCCCCTGATGGCAAGATCAGCTTCGGCGATCTTAAATCCATCATTGGTTTGTTCCATGATTTGGAGCCTTTTACGGGCATCATCTGATCTGTTTCGCTGAGCCATTAAAATACAATAAGATGAAATTTGGCTTCTCCCTACCCTCCCCCTTAATTGGTGCAGTTGCGATAAACCGAATCTTTCCGCATGCTCGATTACGATAAGCGAAGCTTCGGGAATATCAATTCCTACTTCAATAACTGTGGTGGAAACAAGGACATCAAGTTTTTTCGCCAGAAAATCTCTCATAAGAGCCTCTTTTTGTTTGCCTTTTAACTTTCCGTGAATAAGACCCACCCGGTATTCAGGAAGAACGTCTCTCTGTAAATGTTCAGCCATCCTTGTGGCATCCAGAAGGTCAAGAGTCTCTGATTCTTCGATGAGCGGATAGACAATAAAAGCCTGGTGGCCTTTCTTCAGCTCCACCCGTATAGCGTCATATACCTGCTGCCGTTGAGTCTCAAAAAATATCTTCGTTTTGATGCTCTTTTTCCCTGGAGGCATTTCATCAATGACCGAAACATCCAGGTCTCCATAAACAGTCATGGCAAGTGTCCTGGGGATGGGAGTGGCTGTCATAACGAGAACATCCGGGTTTACTCCTTTTTCTCGAAGTTGCGCCCTCTGTGCGACGCCAAAGCGGTGCTGCTCATCGATAATCACAAGCCCGAGATTCCGGAAGATGACCGCCTCCTGAATAAGCGCATGAGTGCCAATAATGATATGCGCCTTGCCTTCTTTTATTTCCTCATAGATGTTTTTTCTTTCCGCGGCTTTTTTACTGGAGGTCAGGAGCACAACCTGAAGTCCCAGGGAATCGGACCATGATTTAATATTGTTGAAATGCTGCTCTGCCAGAATTTCTGTAGGCGCCATAATGGCTGCCTGATAAAGGTTCTCGCACGCCGTAATCATGGCTGCCATTGAAACTACGGTCTTCCCGCATCCGACGTCTCCTTGGAGGAGCCTGTTCATGCTGTGTTTCTTTGCCATATCGGATTCAATTTCGCCAATTACCCTTTCCTGCGCTTTGGTAAGACGGAAAGGAAGATTTTTGTAAAATTGTTTGAGCAGAGGGCCCTGCGTTTTAAAGGAAATGCCTTCGTTGAGAAGTTTGCCGCTTTTTTTAAGAGCCATGCCCAGTTGAAAAAAGAAAAACTCGTCATATATGAGCCTTCTGTGAGCAGGAGACCTCATCTCATTGTAAAGTTCGATATCCTGTGTCGAATCGGGGAAGTGAAGATTTCGCATAGACTCATAAAAATCACTAAGGCGCCGTTTTCTGCATAATTCGTCAGGTATAGGACTTAAAAAGTATGGAGAATATTCGTTGACGGCGTGCATCATTATACGTCTCAATACCTTTTGATTGAGCCCTTCTGTCTCTGAATAAATGGGCACAATTCGTTTAAAGTGAAGGGAATCGTCTTTTTCATCCCCTAATATTTCAAAGTCCGGATGGAGTATCTCTTTTTCAAAAAGATAGCTCTTAACCTCACCGGTCAGGATGAGGCGCGTCCCTTTTTTGAAGTTCCTTCTCAGATAGGCAAAATTACCTCTAAACCATTTGGCCGTCAGCAGATCCCGGCCATCGGTTATTTTAACCTCGAGTATCTTTGCCCTTCCGTAACTCCTGATTTGTGAGTCGCCCACGACACCCATCAGAGTTTCTTTCCGACCGGGCAAGGCTTCTTTGATCGTCTTGACCAGACGTCTATCTTCATATTGTCTTGGCAGGAAATAGAGCAACTCTTCCACGTTGTTGATCCCCTTTCTTGCCAGCAGATTCGCGATCTTAGGGCCGACGCCTTTTACGAATTGGACGGAAACGGATAGTTTTTCAAAACAAGTTTCCGCATCCGGAATATCTTGAGTTGCAGCAGGTGGGGCGGTTTTTGTCTTTATTTGCTGGAAATTGCTGTGATTAACCAGATTTTTAAGTTCATCCCATGTGGAAAGGGCGTTCTTTAAACGTATTTTTTTCTCATCCGCCGGCAGACAATCGAAATTTAAAAAAAAATCTTTTATCTCGGCAATTTTTATTCCGATTCTCTGTTTATCGCCTTCCGAAAGAGCCGATCTTGCCAGATATTCTGACAGCTCATGCAGATAACGGTGGATTGCCGATTCCAGGCTTTTGATCGTTTTCAAATGTGAGTAATTGTTTTTGGTGGAAAAAACCAAAGGAGCTTCAATTTTCGATATAATCTCTTCAAGAGTTGTCATTTATTCTCATGAAATAAAAGCGACAGAAAAGATGTTCTGTTGCTAACAGATGTTCGCGTTTTTAGCAAGTCAAGATTTGACATTCAAAAGTAATTAAGTTAAGTATAGCGCCAAAATTAAGCGCCTTGATATCGACTTTCCCGCACTGTATTTGAGACCTTTGAACTTGTGATTAAATCGCCTTGCCGTCATTCCGTGCTTGACTTGAGCCTGCCCCGTACTCGATACGGGGGAATCCAGTGTTTTCAAGCCGTTATAGATTCCGCCCTTTCATCGGGGTGACGCGTCGGAATGACGTGAGGGGCTGTTTTTCAAAGGTCTGTATTTTAGTTTGGAGGGCTGTTGTCATGCAGGAAAATTTTCATTACAAAAGCGCAGGTGTAGATATTGATAAGTCCAATTTGTTTATAGAAAAGATCAAGCCGCTGCTTAAGAAAACCTTCCGCAAGGAAGTGACTCATAACATTGGCGGTTTTGGAGGTTTGTTTCATCTGGATCTCGGAAAGATCAAAAATCCCATCTTGGTATCATCTACGGACGGCGTCGGGACCAAGCTGAAAATTGCCCAGATGATGGGCATACACGATACCATCGGGATCGATCTGGTGGCAATGTCTGTCAATGATGTTGTTGTTCAAGGGGCGGAACCTCTTTTCTTTTTGGACTATTATGCAGCAGGAAAAATCGATGTCGCCAAGAGTGAACAGATCATGGAAGGCATTGTAAAGGGATGCCTTGAGGCAGGCTGCGCCCTTATCGGCGGGGAAACGGCGGAAATGCCGGGTCTTTATAAAGAAGATGAATATGATCTTGCCGGATTTTGCGTGGGCATTGTCGATTCTGACAAACTTATCGATGGCTCTGAAATCGGTGTTGGAGACCGAATTATTGGAATCGCCTCGAACGGACTACATAGCAACGGCTACTCTTTAGCGCGGAAAGTGTTGTTTAAAGACAACAACGTTAATTTTCGTGACCGATTTGATGGGATTGATTGTGATATTGGTTCGGAGCTGCTCCGACCGACAAAAATTTATGTAAAGCCCATCTTGAATCTGCTGAAAAACTTTGTTCTTAAGGGTATTGTCCACATCACGGGAGGCGGTTTCATCGATAATTTGCCGCGTATAGTTCCCGAGCCATGCCAGGCTAAGATTGCAAAAAACAGCTGGGAAATTCCGCCTGTTATGGCTTTGATCCAAAAAAAAGGCAACATCGAAGAAGCGGAGATGTTCAGGGTATTCAATATGGGAATCGGCATGATGCTGGTGGTTCATGAAAAGGACGCCTCCGAAGTTGTAGAGAGATTGAAGCACATGGGACAGCAGGCTTACCTGATAGGACATATTGAAAAAAGGGACGCAAATCAAGCTCCTGTCATATTTGTCTAATCTATGGAAAAGAAATTAAACATCGGCGTTCTTGTCTCCGGCAGCGGCTCAAATCTGCAATCTATTATCGACCACATAGAAAAGGGGCTTCTTGATGCGGAGATTAAGATCGTGATCTCCAACAACCCTGATGCCTTTGCTCTGGAAAGGGCAAAAAAGCGCCATTTAAAAACGATGATTATCGATCACCGCGGTTTCGAAAGCAGAGAAGCCTTCGACAGGACAACGGCATCTGTTTTGAAAGAAAATAGTGTCGAGCTCGTTGCCATGGCAGGTTTCATGAGACTCCTTTCCCCTGTTTTTCTGGACGCCTTCCCCATGCGCATTATGAACATCCATCCCGCTTTATTGCCTTCATTTCCAGGGCTTGAGGCTCAGAAGAGGGCGCTTGAATACGGCGTGAAGTTTGCCGGCTGCACCGTCCATTTTGCCGATAAAGATGCGGATTCGGGCCCGATTATTATTCAATCTGTCGTGCCCGTTTTTGACGATGATACGGAAGAAACCTTAGCGGCAAGGATACTGCGCGAGGAGCATAAGATATACCCGCAGGCCATACAGTACTACGCCGAAGGCCGCATTGAGATCCACGGTCGGAAGGCGCACATAAAAAATGTATCACGCATCGAAGAAAAAGCTCTTCACAATCCACCAATAATCTTTTAAAAGAGGAAAACCATCAAGATGAACCATTCCTCATGGAGGCCGGAAATGAAAATCCACGTAAAAAAGGGAACCCTGTCGGATATCAGCATCGAAGCGATTGCGCTCTTTCTGTTCGAAGATGACAAAGAAGTTGCGGGACAGGCAAAAATCATCGATGAACGCATCGGTGGGTTAATCACTGAAATCAAACATTGCGGTGATTTTGAAGGGAAAGCCCTTCAGACGGCTCTTCTTTACACGAAAGGACTTCTGCCCACCGCCAGAATTATCCTCGTCGGTTTGGGAAAGCGTAAGGAATTCGATATGGAAAAGCTGAGGAATGCCTCCGCAAAAGCAGCGCAGCAAATCCGCGATCTGAATCTTAAAAGATTCGCCGTATCCGTCCATATTGAAGAAACATCCTTTCCCTTGGACAGCTTGACGGAATCTCTTGTGGAGGGCATTTTCTTGGGCCTTTACCAATTTACACGCTTCAAAACACTCGAGCGCGATAAGATAAAAGAAGTAGATGAAGCTTTTATTGTGGAAGAGCGCGAAGAACGCCTGAAGATTATCAAGGCCGCTGCTAAATCAGCGGAAATCATATCAGGCGCCGTTTCATTTGTTAGAGATCTCGTTTCGACCCCCGCCAACGAAATGACGCCAGCTATTTTGGCCGACAGGGCGTGTGCTCTGGACGGCAAAAAGAATGTCAAGGTTAAAATTATGGATAAAACGCAGATAGAGGAAATGGGAATGAATTCTTTCCTCGGCGTTGCCAGGGGAAGTGATGAAGCGCCTAAATTTATCACTCTCGAATATGGTGGAGGCTCCCAGAAACAGCCTCACATTGCGCTTGTCGGAAAGGGCCTCACCTTCGACAGCGGCGGCATTTCCATCAAGCCTTCCGAAAAGATGGATGAGATGAAAACGGACATGGCCGGAGGGGCCGCCGTTTTAGGCGTGATTCGCGCGGCTGCCGACCTCAATCTGCCGCTGAACATTGTTGGGCTGATCCCGGCTACGGAAAACCTCCCCGGCGGAAGGGCCTATAAGCCCGGTGATATTTTGAAATCCATGTCAGGTCAAACCATCGAGGTGCTGAATACAGATGCCGAGGGGAGGCTGATTCTTGCCGATGCTCTCACCTACGCAGCCAGATACAAGCCATCCGCCATCATTGATCTGGCTACCCTGACCGGCGCCTGCATTATTGCCCTTGGCGATTATGTAATTGGAATGATGGGAACCGATGATACCTTGAAAAAACGCATTCAGGAAGCAGGAGAGGCCACAGGTGAAAAAGTCTGGGAACTCCCCCTGTGGGAAGAGTATCACGAACTCATCAAGAGCGATATTGCCGATTTCAAAAACTCCGGCGGCAGAGCCGCCGGAACGATAACAGCGGCTGTTTTTTTGAGCAAATTTGCAGGAGAATACCCTTGGGTGCATCTCGACATTGCAGGCCCCGCGCTTTACAAAAAGGATAAGCCTTATATCCCTAAAGGCGCCTCCGGCGTTGGAGTCCGCCTTCTTCTGCACGCGCTGAGAAATTGGCCCATAAATGGATAATCGCCCCCTCCTTGAAGTTAAGGACCTCAGAATGTATTTTGAAACATCTCTCGGCGCGGTTCGCGCCGTGGATGGGGTTTCTTTTACTATAAGAGAAGGAGATACCTTGGGTATTGTCGGCGAATCGGGGTGCGGGAAAACCGTTCTCGCCCTTTCCATCATACGTCTCGTTCCCACACCCCCGGGGAAATTTATTTCCGGAAATATTTTGTTTGACACAACGGATATCCTTTCCCTTCCGGAAAAAGCCATGAGGAAAATCCGCGGCAAAGAAATATCCATGATTTTTCAGGAACCCATGACTTCCCTGAATCCTGTTTTCAGGGTGGGACAACAAATTGCGGAAGTTATCAGGCTTCATCAGGGAAGCTCCAGGAAAGAAGCCCTTCAGCAGGCCATAGAGATGCTTCGTGTAGTAGGCATACCATCGCCGGAAAAGCGCTACAGGGATTATCCCCACCAAATGAGCGGCGGCATGCGGCAAAGGGTCATGATTGCAATCGCGCTGGCCTGTAATCCAAGATTAATGCTGGCAGACGAGCCGACGACAGCTCTGGACGTAACCATTCAGGCGCAGATTCTCGATCTTATCAACAGCCTCAAGAAAGAGCGTGGAACCTCTGTGATCTTAATCACGCATGATTTTGGCGTTGTAGCAGAGGCGGCGCAATTTGTCGCCGTGATGTACGCGGGCAGGATAGTGGAGTACGCCGCAGTTTCCGAGCTTTTCAGCAGACCATGCCATCCCTATACAGTAGGTTTAATGAACTCCATTCCTCAAATTGCCGCTGACGGCCGGCGTGAAGAATACCTGAAAGTGATTCCCGGCGTTGTTCCTGCGCTCTACAGTCTTCCTGCAGGCTGCTATTTTCATGATCGATGTTCGGAGATGATGGATATATGCAGGTCTAAAGAGCCTCCCACAAGAGAGGCATCTTGCGGCCACTATGTGACATGCTGGAAATATGACGGACTCGCAAAAAGTCGAATTTAATATAGGCTGTTATGGTCAGCCCAAGTGTCATGGTGAGCTGTTTGCCGTGAGCTCGTCGAACGGTCGAACCATGACGAACCACCCTTCGGCAAGCTCAGGGTGACAATGGGAACTTTTTACGATTTTGTCAAATATAGTTGAATCGACAATGCAAAAAGTTTTGTTGGAAATCAGAGGACTGAAAAAATATTTTCATGTTCAAAGGAGTTTTTTATCTAAAAGCCGCGGGCCCATCAAGGCGGTGGACGGCGTCGATCTTGTAATCTATGAGAAGGAATCCCTGGGCCTCGTCGGGGAAAGCGGTTGCGGAAAATCGACCCTTGGCCGCTTGATGATAAACCTTGAAAAACCTACGGACGGCGCCGTTTACTTGGAGGGGAAGAACATCTCAAATTACTCCAGAGAAGAACTCCGGGCTTATCGTCGCAAGGTGCAGCTTATTTTCCAGGATCCCTATGCCTCACTTAATCCCAGAAGAAACATAAAAGATACCCTAGCGGAACCGCTGGTAATTCACCGCTGCGCCGATCGGAAATCCAGAAAAGCCATTGTAACCGATACAATGAAGTCTGTCGGACTTGGCAAAGAACACATGGAGCGATATCCCCATGAATTTAGCGGTGGACAAAGGCAGCGGATTGGCATAGCAAGAGCTTTGATTTTGAATCCTCAACTGATTATCGCCGACGAACCTGTCTCGTCGCTTGATGTTTCTCTCCAGGCGCAAATCCTCAATCTTCTCAAATCGCTTCAAAAACAATACAATTTAACATTTCTGCTCATCAGTCATGACCTCGGTGTTGTTTATCACATGTGTGAACGAATTGCCGTCATGTATATGGGTAAGATCGTCGAGCTCGCAGGAAACGCTGACCTTTATAAAGAACCTCTTCACCCCTACACAAAGTTACTCTTCTCTTCAGCGCCAACGTTAGACCCAGAAAAAAAAAAGAAAAGAATGGTCATTGCTGGAGATATTGCCACTTCCCCTCATCCGCCAATGGGATGCGCATTTTATTCCAGATGCCCTTATAGAGCAAATATCTGCGATAAAATACAACCCATGCTGAAAACATCGAAGGAAGGACACATGGTTGCCTGTCACTTAATCTGAGTGAACGGAGGGTAATAGATATGCTTAAAGAGACATCCATTTGTTTTGCCGGCAGTGATGGTCTTAAGATCAAAGGCCTTTACGCAGAAAACGCGGGGAAAAGGGCTGCCGTCATTACGCATCCCCATCCGCTAATGGGCGGCGATATGTGGAATAATGTCGTCGAGACGATGACAACAGCCTTTTATGAAAGTGGCTTTTCCACCCTGCGGTTCAATTTTCGGGGAGTCGGCGAAAGCGAGGGTTTTTATGACAACGGCATAGGAGAACAGAAGGATCTTCTCGGAGCATTGAATTTTCTTAAAGAAAAGGGGAAAGAAAAAATTATGGCGGGAGGCTATTCGTTCGGCGCCTGGATCATCTCAAAATTACTGGCAGTTGAAAAGCCGTTTTACGAAGTAATTTTCGTTTCGCCGCCTGTTGGTCTTCTCGATTTTGATTTTCATGCGCTGAAAGATAATATAGACCTCATCATCTGCGGTGATTGCGATCCGTTCTGTTCCACAGACGCGGTAAAACGCATGTCAGAACGCTCAAATGCCCGTTTGGAAATCATGCCGGGGACGGATCATTTCTATTTTGGCAGGGAATCCCTCCTTAAAAATCACCTGAAGCGATACCTTTGCGTCTAAAGCCGGACTAGGAAGCCGTCTGGTTCATAACTGTAGCCGTTAGCTCAGAAATATCCCTCAAATTCTCCAGCGATTCGACCAGCGCTAAAGAGCGTTCCACATCCTCCGCCGAAAGCAGGATGCGGGCGCACTGCCTGTATTTTCCGGTAAGCTCCTCACGGCTTAGGGGCCGCTGCGGAAAGCCTTTGAGTATTTCATCGCTGCGCTTATAGAATTCACGCCCATCCTTCATCTTGATTGTCATTTCTATTAACGAAAGACCAGGCTGGGAGGGATCGAGATGCCTGCGTATCTTCTTCATAATCTCCCGCACCTGAGGTTGGTTCACGCTTTTATCGGTAAAATCCTCCAGAGCAACCTTTCCGTCATACAGCGCTCTCGCAATGCAATATTCAACACTGAACTTTCCCTCAAGGCCTGTTTTCGGCTCTGTATAGAAGGCCACCGTGGCAATAAGCTCGCTGATGACACAATCTATGCTCTCTACATCTTGAGGCTCAATCCCATGCTCCAACCTCAGATCCAGGACGGTGTGGATGCACGCATGAGTTTCATGGCAACTAGGAAACAGCTTGAAAGCTATGCCGGAAGTAGTGATTTCGTATGTTTCCCCCAGTCCGCTGACAATACTGCCCAGCTCGCAGGGGTTGTCTCCCTTGAAAACATTACAGAAGCCAAGTTTCTCCTCGATAATATCCGCATGTGCGGTGAATCCCAACTTCGCCAGCATCGCCGCTACAACTCCGTTTCTGGCGGCATGACCGGCATGGAAAGGCTTGGTCATGGTGCCGAAGTTCTGTCTTACTCCGGAAACCTGGGAGGCGGCAATGCCCAGCGCCATCCTTGTTTGATTCAGATCCAGCTTCAGCATATGGGCGCTTGCCGCTGCGGCCCCCATAGCGCCCAGAGTGGCGGTAGCGTGCCAGCCCCGCCCGTAGTGCCCGCTGGGGATGACAGCCAAGCCCAGCTTTGATTCAACCTCAAAGCCGACGATGTAGGCTTCGATGACATCCTTTCCAGAGGCCTTGCACTGTTCACCCAGGGCCAAAATAGCCGGCAATACAGGCACGGAAGGATGACCGAGGATGGCAAAGCCGCTGTCATCGAAATCCTCGGCATGCCCCATGGTGCCATTGGCCAAAGCGGCCCAGGGAGCCGATGTGCGGAATCCACCCCCAACTACGGTGGACACGGGATTCCCACCTACATCACGAACGAATCTTGTCATGATTTTCCCTTCATCTGTTGCCGCTCCGGCAAGCATGACTCCCAAACAATCAAGAATCGCGTCCTTGGCAATCTTGACCGCTTGGGAAGGCATTTTCTGAATTGTAGTATTGACAATGAAATCCGCCACCTGCTCTGTGATTCCCATAGCCGCCTCCCTCCCATTTATAGTAAACGACTTTAGAAGTTGTCATGGCGCCATGCCCTGTCACCCTGAGCTTGTCGAAGGGTCGAAGGGTGGCTGCTTATGTCGTTCACCATAGTTTTAATTTATTTAAGATATCGGCTGGACAATAGTTTCGGCCTCAAATTCTCTTGGCCTACAGCGCTATTGAAATTGATAAGCCCCCTCTGCTCGGTGAATTATTATACGAAACCTTTGAAAAATGGCCCCTCACGTCATTCCGACGCGTCACCCCGATGAAAATCGGGGCGGAATCTATAACGGCTTAAAAACACTGGATTCCCCCGTATCGAGTATGGGGCAGGCTCAAGTCAAGCACGGAATGACGGCAAGGCGATTTAATCACAAATTTAAAGGTCTCTATACAAAACATGTTTCTTGTGTGTCAAGATAATTTGGGCCACAAGAAAGATATAGGGGATCCTTGACAAAAGGCATCTGAAACAATGCCTTTTGTCAAGGATAAAATTTTTGAAGAAAAAGAATAAAATTTTCTTGCTTTCGAAAATAATTGGTGCTATTAGTTCCCGCAACACTGTTGATCAGTCATCTACCATCTACACTGGATCGGCAGACCGGGGAAAATTTGAGTATCGTTGTTTATGTTTCTAAAAAGTAGTAGCCACATTCAGCTTCAAAGTTTTTTTAAGCTGGAAGGTGGTTTTTTTTATTCAATAAAGCGTTTTTTTGAAAGGAGGGCATTTTTGTGCCAGAAGGAAAAGTAAAGTGGTTTAATGAAAAGAAGGGTTTTGGTTTCATCGAAACTGACGAAGGCGGCGATGTGTTTGTTCATTACAGCGCCATTCAGGGCTCCGGCTTTAAAACCTTGTACGAAGGTCAGAGAATCCGCTTTGATATCGAACAAGGCAACAAAGGTCCATCAGCCGTAAATGTAGTGCCCCTGTCCTAAGGGTATCGATGAATAATTACCCATAGATTTCCCATAGATGCCACGGTAAAATAAAAAATGTATTAGCGGGACATCCAAGAGAGCTTGTGTTTTATCTCATCATTCATGGTTATCCCAAAGGAAATCAGAATTCATAATGTCTGTTAATCTCGTTGCCATCGTTGGACCGACGGCAACGGGAAAAACGGTGTTAGCTGTTCGCCTAGCATCAGAGATTGGCGGTGAAATTATTTCTGCCGATTCCCGCCAGGTTTACCGGAGGATGAATATTGGAACCGGCAAGGATCTCGACGCCTATAGGCTCGGCAAAAGTGTCATTCCACATTACCTCATTGATATTGTCGATCCTGATTATGAATTTAATGCTTTTGAATATCAAAAGCTCTTTTTCCGGCGCTTCGCTGAAATAACCTTGCGAGGGGTCATGCCTATTATGGTAGGAGGTACGGGTCTTTATATAGAGACTGTACTGAAAAACTATCAGATGATAGAAGCCCCTGAAGACATGTCTTGGAGAAGCGCTCTCGCCGGCAAAAACATCTCTTGCCTGATTAATCTATTGAAAAAATTAAATCCAAGCCTCCATAATACAACGGACATTACTGATAGAGGACGCATAATCCGGGCAATAGAAATAGCAAAGCAATCTAAAGACGCAACACATCTTCCCCCGGAGCGGCCGCTGCTTGATCCGCTCGTTATCGGCATACATTGGGATAGAGCAATGCTCCGCCAGAGGATTACCCAACGCTTGAAACAGCGAATGGAACACGGAATGATCGATGAGGTCAAGAACCTTCATGACATTGGCATCAGTTGGGAGAGGTTGCATGCATTTGGCCTAGAATACCGCTATATCAGTCAATATCTCCAGAAAAGAATCAACTACAATGAAATGTTTCTTCTCCTAAACGCCAAAATTCACCAGTATGCAAAAAGACAGGAAACATGGTTTAGACGCATGGGAAGACAGGGGATAAAGATTCACTGGGTCGAAGGCAACGATTATTGCGCATTGAAGAAAATCGTTGACGAGGCATTGACACGCTAATACCCTTTTTAAGGAATAACTGTAAAGTAAGAATGAAATAATTCTTTAAATTTACTGAAAATTCATGTAAAAATTTAAGCCAGGTTCTAAACTTCATAGGAGAGATCAAATGAAGAAAACGTTTATTATTTTTACTGCCTTTGTCCTGTTTTGTTTCAATGTTTTTCTCATAGGCGGTTGTACGTCGAAAAAAGAGGAAGAGCGAAAGACTGTATCAGAAGCAACACAAGATGAAAAGGCCAAACAATTGCCTGTGTCTGGCGGCGCTTTCAGCAAAGCAATTGGCCCTGCTACGGTCGTTGTCGATGTCGATGGGGCAACGCTAACACAAGGACAGATTGATGACGATATCAAGAAGAACATCTCCCGCTTTGGAGGGAAAATCCCTGCGGACCGTCTTGAAAAATTCAAAGACAGCATGAGAAAACAACTGATCAATCAATTTGTTGTCCGAACATTGCTTTCCAATGAGGTCAACCGGTTAAAAATACCGGCTTCAGATAAAGAAGTATCTGCCGCAATACAACAGTTGAAAAGCTCGCTTCCCCAGGGAATTACAATAGAAAATATCTTAAAGAAGGGAAACATCAGCGAAAAAAATTTTCGGGAAGAAATCCGCTTGGGCATTCAAACGAAGAAATTGGTGCTTTCCTCAATGAAAGGCAAAACAAAACCAACCGACAAAGAAATAACGGCTTTTTACCAAAAAAACAAGGAAATGTTTAAGGCCCCTGAATCGGTTCACGCTCGGCATATCCTGATTGCTACGAGCGCCAAAGATGACGATAAACTGAAAGCTGAGAAAAAAACAAAAGCGGAAGAAATCCGCAAGTCTCTCATGGAAGGCGCAGACTTCGCCGCCATGGCCAAGAAGTTTTCTGATTGTCCCAGTAAAGTCAATGGCGGCGATCTTGGGACCTTTTATAAGGGACAAATGGAAAAACCTTTTGAAAACGCCGCATTTTCTCAGGAGATAAATACCATCGGACCCGTTGTGGAAACCCCGTACGGCTACCACATCATCGAGGTTTTGGAACATCATCAGCCCACGATCGTGAGTTTGGACCAAAAAATAAAGGAAAGGATAGCCCTCTTTCTGCAGCAACAAAAGCAAGAGGAAGCCTTTCAAAATCTTGTGAAAAATTTAAAAGCAAAAGCAAAAATCGCTCTGTACGTTCCCTAAAACACCAGGCGCTGAAATCCGCCTGTCATCCTGAGCTTGTCGATTGTCATCCTGAGCTTGCCGAAGGGCGCCACCCCTCTGTCATCCTGACAAAACCCATAAATCTTGACTTTTTACGAACTCATCATGTTTAGAAGAAATGTTCTTTATTAGGAAATTCCCCCGCTCTTACCTCATCAACATATGCTTTAATTGCATCCTTCATAACATGATTGAGGTTGACGTATTTCTTTACAAATTTTGGCGTAAATTTTTCGTACATACCCAGCATGTCATTCACGACCAGCACCTGGCCATCACAGTCCACCCCGGCGCCAATGCCGATGGTAGGGATGGCGATACTTTGCGTGATGGTTCTTGCCAGCGCCGCCGGCACGCATTCTAAAACCACGGCAAAAGCGCCTGCCTCTTCGACAATTTTAGCATCTTCAATAATCCTTGCCGCAACGGCGGCATCTCGCCCCTGAACCTTATATCCCCCAAATTGATGCACAGACTGCGGAGTAAGGCCTAAATGCGCCATAACGGGAATGCCTGCCGAGGTTATCCTCTTTATAATTGATGCAACCTCACTGCCGCCTTCAAGTTTCACCCCTTGCGCATCTGTTTCCTTCAGAAAACGCCCTGCATTGCGAAGCGCCTCTTTTTCCGAAGCCTGATAGGACATAAACGGCATATCACCGATAACCATTGCATGCCTGGCCGCTCGAGCCACCGCTTTGGTGTGATGGAGCATATCATCCATTGTCACCGGCAATGTGCTGTCATAACCGAGGATAACCATCCCCAGAGAATCTCCCACCAGAATAATATCAACGCCGGCCTTATCCACAATCGTTGCCATCGAATAATCATATGCCGTCAGCATGGCAATTTTTTCACCCCTTTTCTTCATGTCACGAATAGCGGATGTCGTAATCCTGCCCATTTCCCCCTGTTTACTCATTTCTTATACCTCCTGATAAGATGCTTTTTAACAGACCGGCTTTATCTTCCGATAAGGTTCCCTTCTTTTCCACTATATCAACGGTTAAGATGCCCATTGTACGATAAAAGTCCATGACATGCGGGGCTTTTGTCTTTAAAACATCCAGATGTTTTCTTATCGTTCCTGCATCGCCGCGTGAAATGGGCCCCGTAAGTGAATTAACGCAACCGCCGGTTTTGATATTTTGCATGGTGCCTTCTACAAGCGGCCAGAAAGCGCGGAGAGCCGCCTCCTGATCCAACCCTAGAGAAAGATAAATATTTTCCACAATATGGATCAGTGTGATTAGGTAATTTGAAGCCATACAGGCCGCTGCATGATAAAGCGGTTTTTCCGCTTCAGAAATAGAAAATGGGATGCCGCCTATATCATCTACGATCTGAAATGCCCAATTGCGTATTTCATCGTCGGCAGTGACTCCAAATGCGCTGCCCCGTATATTTCGGATGGCGCTTTCAACATCAGCAAACGTCTGCAGCGGATGAATGCCGGCTACGTGCGCGCCCAATCTTCGCGCGGGCTCAAGAAGATCAAGTCCGCCGGCGCCGCTTAAATGGACGACTCTATTTCCTTTTTTAACCGCGCCGCCCTCTGATATTTCAGCGCATACGGATAAAATGGCATCATCGGGGGTTGCAATAAGAATATTTGGGGCCTGAGCTGCCGCCTCCACAACATCCTTATAAATTTTAGCGCCGGTATATTTCATGCCCCGCCTCGCATTTCGTCCTGACAGGTCGGCGATGGAAACAATGGGATATCCCGCATTTTTCAGCAGGCAGCCTATGGCGGAACCGACCTTCCCTGCCCCGATAATGGCAAACGATTCTTTGAGATTTTTCTTAGTCGGCATTGTTATTTACCCAATCGTAAAAAGTCAAAATTCGCGGGTTTTGTCATGGTGAGCCCTTCGGCCAGCTCAGGGTGACAATTGGGACTTTTTACGAGTGCATCATTATTGATTCCACAAAAAAGCCTCAACGTCATGGACGAGAGGCTATAAACCATCTTTGTAATCACTCAAACAACCTTCCGTCCCAGTCCGTCGCTTCGGATCCAAGCAGTTTTTAAATTACTATCACGCAAAAAGCTGATATGTCAAGGCATTTTCTTTTCAGCTAAAGCAGGCAGCAAAAAAATATTGCATATCCTCTGTCCAAAATATATGAATAAACATTCATGCTATGAGACCTTTGAAAAACGGCCCCTCACGTCATTCCGACGCGTCACCCCGATGAAAATCGGGGCGTAATCTATAACGGCCTGAAAACACTGGATTCCCCCGTATCGGGTATGGGGCGGGCTCAAGTCAAGCACGGAATGACGACAAGGCGATTTAATCACAAATTCAAAGGTCTCGCTATATATACGTGACAAGCATTATTAATCTCATAAATCATTTTTGATAAAAAAGAAAAGCACATGGAAAAAACAGGAAAAAAAGTCGGGCTCGTTCTGGGAGGCGGCGGCGCGCGCGGATTCGCGCATATCGGCGTTCTGAAGGTCCTTGAGGAAAACAAAATCCCTATCGACATTATAGTAGGCGCCAGCATAGGCGCTCTCATCGGGGGCGCTTACGCCGCAGGGATTGACCCTGCCAAGCTCGAAAAGATGGTTATCGACTTCGAAAAAAGCGAAACATTTCGGTCCTCGCCGATAAGAAAATTTGAAGACGCTGGCGCTGAGGCAAAATCGGGAGGCATGCTCCGGAAAGCCATCAGCTTCATAAAAGCCGGGTTTTGGGGAATGCAGTCCCTGTTAAAACAGGGGCTTTTATCCACCGAAGAGTTTGAGCCTATTATCAGCTATTTCATACCCGATATTCAGATACAGGACACAAAGATTGTTTTTAGAGCCACAACAACCGATCTTCGCACAGGAAAACAGATTATTGTTTCCAGGGGGCCGCTCCGTCAGGCTGTTATGGCAAGCTGCGCGGTGCCCGGCGCGGTGGAGCCCTTGGCGCATGGCGCACAGCTTCTTTCCGATGGCGGCATCACATCTTTGGCGCCGGTTGGGGCGGCAAAGAAAGAAGGCGCAGACATCATCATTGCCGTTGATGTGGGAAAAGACATCTCAATGGAAACCGAGATGCGAACAGCAAACGATATTTCTGGAAGGGCCGGCGATATAACCTCCCACTGCCTGCTCAATTATGAGCTAAAAGAAGCCGATGTTGTCATTCGTCCAAACGTGGGAAATTTGTTGTGGTATGATTTTTCCCACGCGCGGGAGTTGATTCATGAAGGTGAAAAGGCGGCTAGAGAATGTTTGGAAAAAATAAAAAATAGTATAGATTTTAAAAAACCTTCGAAAATGAAGTTTTTACCCCGGTTCTTGAGAAAATTCTTTACAGGCTGACAGAAAGAGCCATTTATACACCACGTCATAAATAATTGCGCATGAGCGTTATGGTTCGTCAGGGTTGTCATGGTTCGACCGTTCGACGAGCTCACCATGACACTTGAGCTCACCATGACATTATGTTGTCACCCTGAGCTTGTCGAAGGGCGACGAAGGGCTAGGATAAAGCATGAGATATCTGATTACAAATGATGACGGCATTTATGCCAAAGGATTGAGCGCTCTATACAATGAATTATCAAAGGATGCGGAATGCCTGATTGTTGCGCCTGAAGTCGAACAGAGCGCCGTCGGTCATGCCATAACCATATTTCAGCCGCTTATGGTCAGACAGGCGAGAAAAAACGGCCGTTTTTTAGGATACGCCGTGAAGGGAACCCCCGCCGACTGCGTGAAAATCGGCGTTAGGGAATTGTCCGAAAAGCCCGTTGATCTGGTGGCATCCGGAATCAATCTTGGCGCCAATGTGGGAATAAATGTGATCTATTCCGGCACGGTTTCCGCCGCCACAGAGGGCGCCATCCTGGGCATTCCATCCATGGCAATCTCCCTTGACGCAAGGAAAACCGGAGATTTTCGATTTGCGGCGCAATTTGCCAGAAAGATGGCTGCCTTTATGATGGAAAATCCCATCCCGAACATCGTCATGAACGTTAATGTGCCGGCTTTGCCTGAAGAGGAAATAAAAGGCGTCATGGTTACGAAACAGGGAAGAGCGCGGCTGGTGGAAAGTTTTGAAAAGAGGGTGGATCCCAGGGATAATATCTACTACTGGCTGGCCGGAGAAACCCGTCTGTCCGCTTACGAGGAAGAGGATTCGGACGGCAGCGTCTTAAGCCGGGGCATGATTTCCATTACGCCCATTTACTTTGATTTAACCCGCCACGACATTCTCGATACACTGGCGGAAAAGATAAAAAGGTTCTTTTAGCATGTCAACAAAACAGGAATAGTTGTTTTCCTGATTACATCTGACGTTGTAGAGCCCAACAGCATTTTCTTGAGACGGTGATGTCCGTAAGCCCCCATCACCAGCAGTTCTACGGCCCCTTGCCGGATAAATCCGAGAAGCTCTTTGTCTGCATCGCCTGTCAATATAATCGTTTCATTGTTTATAATTATCTCTTTTTCAATTTTCAGCGCTTCAATAAAATCTTCCAGCTTTTTTGTAAGCTCTGCGGCACGTTGATAATCCCTTGTCACGATAATCGTTGTAAGGGGCCATGAAGCATTGTGCGACAGGTCCACAGCCAGAGACAGGGCGCGCTCAGCAGGCATACTCCCGTCGTAAGCCAGCGCCATGCTTTCAATTTCCATGAAACGCCCCGGTGTCACCATCACCGGTCTGCCGGCCTTCCGCGCAACGGATTCAGCGGTGGAGCCGAGAACCGCGCCGCCAGGCAAGTGAAAACGCTCGCCTCTTTGCGCTAAAACAATAAGCTGCGCCTCTTGGCCTTCTTGAACGATCGTCTCGGCAACCATGCCTACCATCTTCTTTGCTTCTGATGGAACCCCCGCTTTTTTGCACCTTTGGGAAAAAACTTCGAGGAGGGAATCCGCCTTTTCAACAAGACCGGCCTCCAGCATGGCCGGCATCTCCTGTTGACAAGACAGCAGCCCGATGGAGACGGGAATATCGGCGCCCACCAACGCCGGCAAAAAGCGGGCATCGATTACATGAAGCCCTGTCAACTGCGCGCTTAGTCTTCGGGCGAGGCAAATGCCGTATTCAACGGCCACATTGCCAAAATCTGATCCATCAATGGGGATTAGGATTTTTTTAACCGGTATTGATTCCTCCTGCTACTGGACGAGGCCGGGGATGGAACCCTTCGTGCCGTAGTTGCCCCCGCCGCCGTGGCCTTCATCGACATAGTCGCATTTGATCGTCCCTTTAATAATCTTATCCGGCGCACCCAAAACATCGGTGATTGTGACCTCGGCAAACCCCACAATCGTTAAGGACTGGTTTGGGTTCTTACAATTCGTCGAGTCATAAACCGGCACCGTTGTGGTCCAGGTATTTGGATCTGTATCATTATCATACACGCCGTCATTTTTAATTCTCATGGTATTGAACAGGGTTTCCATGGCCTCGAACGTCTGTTCGGACAAGTTGCCGCCGATAAAATTGAATCGTGTTTCACCGGCAAACGTCTCAGGACTTTGGAATGTCCCATTATTGAGGCCCTCTAAGATTTCTCTAAGTCCGCTATCACTCGTCTTCGTGTCGGTATAGCTATGCCAGCCGCCGCAACTCTTCCCATATAATTCGTCATATGTCTTATCGCCGCCAGTGGGAGAAAATCTTATCGCCTTGTTATCTAGGCAGCCCTGATCGAAGAAATACTTGGAAATCCCCACAGGAAGGGGGAGCCCTCCGGGACCGGCTTTGCTTTGCCCGGTCAGGGCGGCGGTTGCGATCGTTGACACATTCACCGAATTGATTCCCAGGACACTGGCAAAAAAAGTGCTGATGGGTCCGGCGCTGCCTGCGTTGGAGTCCCTCCTTGCCACAACCTGAACGGCGTCCGGTTGTAATGTTCCCTCGATGAATTTAGGTGATCTTGTGTGGTCCCATGTGCCGATCTTTATATCGCCTGAATCTATGACAACGTTCGCGCCCGCCGCCTTGATCTACTTTTGAATGCAACTTGGTATTATCGTCTTTGTTTTGAACCACTGTTTCGCAATGCCTCCTAAAAACTCTCATGGCGCCATATTGATAAACCGCATTGTTTTTATATTACAATTAACCTAGGCCATGCAATATATTTTTGCGCCTCTTCAAATAATATTTTCTTGTCAAAAAACAAACTCGGCGCCCTTCGACCCTTCGGTAAACTCAGGACAAACAGCTCAGGGTGACAACCTCTTTTACGAAACCATCAATCTTTATTTTAATGAACGTGAAACAAACTTGAGCTCAAAGAACATACTCACCACATCTGGCAACCCGGCGATCCTTCGGTTTGAAAGACCCGTGGCTTTCCGTCCCTCGGCATTTGGAGGGTTGGCTTTTTCAGATGAGTCCCTTGTAATACGAAGCTAAACGTTTGTCAAGCTTTTTTTTTTTTACTTTTTTTTAAAAAAGCTGACTATTCGTCGCGCAGCAGCGTCATGGCCATGCCGTATACGGAAGCGAAGGCCTCGCTCGACCGGATCAGGCTGGTCAAGGGAATCATTTCTGTCACTGTGGCGTAAAGCTTCTGGTCGTAAACGATGCTCCCCATGTCCACCGGGTGAATCATGAGGTATTTCTCAGCCACCATCTGGATCACCCGCCCCGCCCCCTTGTCCCGCTTTTCCCGCGCCATGTTTGTAATCACGAAGGGCTGGATTTTCCGGATTTCTTCCTGCAACACGGTCATGGCTTCTTTGCCGTCCAACTCCTCAACGATCTGCAGCAGCTCGTTGATGGAGCGCAGCTTGAGCTCATTGTTCGTATCCATAGCCGTCTTAATCAGGCTGTAAAGGGATGACTTCTGGTTGACCACCTGGCTCAAGCGGCGGTACACAGTATTGCGGATGAAGGCGTAGGCATTCTGAATGGAGATCGGCTGCGGAATCAGGACGACGACTTTCTTGTCGGCAATCAAAAAGAAATCCAGCACGTTGTAGGATGTCCCGGCGCCCAGGTCAATAACGAGATAGTCGGCATCCAGCCGGGAGAGATTTTGGATGAGCTTTACCCTCTGAGAAACATGAATGTTGGCGAAGGAGAGAATATCACTGGCGCCGGCGATGAGGCGAAGATTTTCCAACTCCGTGTCAAGGCATATCTCTTCCAGGGAATCATATCGCCTCATCACAAAATCATTCAGCGTCCTCGGCGGATTCTTGATCCCCATAAAGGTATGGAGATTCGCGCCGCCCAAATCGGCATCCACGAGGATGGTTTTCTTGCCTATCCGGGCAAACCAGAAGGCCAGAAGGATGCTGACGGTGCTCTTGCCGACACCGCCCTTTCCGCCGCCGACAGCCACAATTTTTGGATGAGTTGCCACCATTCACTCCTAGAGACCTTTGAAAAACGG
>DHHR01000035.1:66511-71580 GCA_002403385.1 Syntrophaceae bacterium UBA4767
TCAAGTCAAGCACGGAATGACGGCAAGGCGATTTAATCACAAATTCAAAGGTCTCTCCTAATACATCCAAGCGGTACACATCGTCTGCATGATGCCCGCATCAGCTCCTGGGCTGAGATTCCCAAAGGTAGGAAATAAAATCCTGCGCTTCCTCGCCGACATAGCAGTGTTTCTTCAAAAAAGTGAGGTCGGCATGGGTTATGTCCTTGAACTGAACGCCGGCGAGCACGCTCGTTTTCCCCCCGTGAACAACTTCCCGGCACCAAACGATGGTTCCGAAAAGATGCAGGCCCACCCCTGCCTTGGGCGCATTGATCAGCATCTTGACGTTCTTGCCGATAATCTCTGTGGGATTCCCGGTCAGATATTTTTCTCCCAGGTCGATGCACGCCCCGCCCAGCGAAATGTCCTGGACGGTTCCTTTCAAAACGAGCGGACCCCAGTTCGCGTTGCTGCTGAATATCTTTATGTCAACCTGCGTCTGGAGATGAAAACGGGCAGTCTTGCGGAACTTCCGAGTCCCGTCCTGCGCGTACAGACGGCGGCGGGCTTTGGTCAAGCGGCTCAACAGAACCTTAACGTTGGGATGCTCTTCGCAAAGTTCCATCAGGTCTGATCTCGAAACCTTCAGCAATTCGCAGGCGCTGACCGTTTCGAATTGCGACGAAGACACCCTCTGTTCGTCAAAAGGATAGATATCGCCGAAGTAGTTGGCCTCGGCGCTTTGCGACGCATATTCCATGCGGATCGCCGCCCCTTCGCCCTCTTGCGGGGGTATGGTCTCGGCTGCCACACCCGAAACCATAAAATAGAGAAACTCCTCCGCATCCCCTGAATTTTTGATCACGGCGCCCGCTGGCACGCGGACGAAATTCAACCGGGACGTGACGGCAAGCAGTTCGGGATAGGTCATGTGGCAAAAAAAATCATCCAGCGGGTTTTCGGAGCGAACCTCCCGTATGGCCGCGTGCAGAAGGCGGCATTCCCGGCGGGAAGGCTTTGCCGCCTTCCATTCCAACACCTTGGCGGAAACCGCGCACAGGACCATTCCCGCCGCGCCGAAGAGTTCCGCCGCCTTCCGATAATGTTGAGCGGCCGGCGCAGGGGATTCTTTTTCCACGAGAAAATCGGCGTAAGCCTTTACAATGAAGGGATCATCGGGAAACTTCTGAAGCATGGCTTCGAGCGATTCCGCGGAATCGAGGGTCAAGGATCCCTCCATGAGGCGCTCCCCGCCATTTAGTTTTTCAAATGCCTCGTCCAATCGTCCGACCCTCTTTATTGCTTTTCCCGATTTTCACCCGTTGGACGACATCGCTGATCCGCTGGTTCATCATTTCCGTTTTTTTGTGGAAGAGACGGAACACTTCATATAGCGAGCGCACTCGCTTATCCAGCTCCAGCAGCATTGCCGACATGTGAATCATCTTTTCCTTCATGGCAACCATCTGTTCCCGCAAATCTTCCGGCGCCGCATAGGACGAAGGGGTGAGGCAGTCTTCCTTGAAGGCGTCAACCAGGTGTTCCAGTTCTCTCCTCTCCTCATCCGCCAAGCCAACATTCCAATTTATCTGGGTCTCATTTTCCATATTTGTTCAATTCATCCCGAATTTTCGAGTCCAGCGCGCGGATGCTCTCCGCCTCTATTGGTTCATCCGCGCTCCGCTTGGGCGCCGTCCTGTGCCTCGACGAAATGGCGCGGCGTTTTTTCCTCATAAAGACAACGGCAACTAACAGTGCGATTATGACCGCGGCAACGGAAAGGACGATCAATCCCATGGGCAGATAGGATTGCGGCTGGTCGGAGTCCCGGTTGGAGTCCAGGGGGGCATGGGGAACGGAACTTTCAGCCTCTTTCACAGCAGCGTCTTTCGCCGCCCTTTCGGAAACAGGCGCCGCATCTGTTGCAGACGCCTCCGGCGCACCGATCCAGTAAAAGTCCAGCACGAGACGATCCGGCGTGTACAGATAAAATGTTTTCAGGTTGAAAGACGATGAACTCAGCGTGACATTGGCCGTCAAAAGGGCATTGCCCTGAACAAACTCTATCTTTTCGATGCGCCCGGACCGGTCCTGCATTTTCTGGAGCGCCGGATTGTCCGTCGTCGCATCCATGAAATCCACCGAAACCTGTCCGGGCATTTTGCTCTCCGGCTTTCTGTACTTGACCTTGCCGTCGAATTCAAAGACGAGACGCGTCAGCGATTCATATTCTCCCACCCGGATATACATCAGCCGGGCCGCATTCACCGGAAGGACTGTCAGGCACAGCAGGAGCGCCGCCGCCATCAGCGCCGACTCCGTTCTCCAATTATGGTTCATGGCACGCCTCTTCGAAGGCCACTCGGTTTGCATCGAACGGCATTTTTTGACAAGATATCGCTTTTTTGACGGGATAAATACTAGGAAATTTCCGTTTGTATGTCAACTATTTTTGACAAAATCGTAAAAAGTCAAAATTCGCGGGTTTTGTCATGGTGAGCCCTTCGGCCGGCTCAGGACAGGCTCTGTCGAACCATGACGTAATATAATCCTTCGACAAGCTCAGGATGACAATCAGCAGGCTCAGGGTGACAATTGGGACTTTTGACGAGCTCATTATTTTTTATCCGGGATAATCCCCGCTTCCCAATCAGGCTCACTCCTTATGATTCATGTTCGGAAAATCCCTCAATAAATCATCAACCATTTTTTCCCTATCTTTCCCATCGGTTTCGCCATCCGAGTCGAATATCGTCTTTTCTGATGTCCTTTTAACGGTAAGATTACCGTTGAGATCATAAGATTCAAATTTTCCGACTAACCTGCCATTTTTATATCTTGCCCTTTCCCTGACTTTTCCGTTCCTGTAATAAGCGACATATTCGCCATCGTATTTACCGTCTCGGAAATTACCCCTCTCCTTGATATTGCCATCCTTATAGTATGAAACAAACGCACCGTGTAACTCGCCATTTTTAAAATTTTCTTCATCCCTAATCTGCCCGTTTCTGAAATAGCAGATATATTTTCCGTCTAACTTGCCGTTGTCATTATAATACTCTTGTTCTCTTATCTGCCCCGTTTCGTAGTAACTTACGTAATTATCAATCAAACGGTTATTTTTAAACTTTCCTTTTTCACGGATTTGCCCATCATCATAATATGAAACAGCTTCGCCTTCCCTGAGCCCTTCGTGAAAATGCAATTTGACCAGAATCTGGCCGTTCTCAAAATAAGATGAATATTCTCCCTCAAGCTTTCCATAGGAATAAGCCTTCTTCTCCTTGATTTTACCGCTGCTGTAATATGATATTTCTTCCGATCTTTTTCGTGGCGCCGGCATAACTTCCGATTTTAAGGTGTTAGTTCAATGGATATTATAAAGGATGCTTTTAAACGCCCATATATCAACGCCGAGGAAACATGCTTGACAAGAATACCCAATCTTGGTGCCGAAGCCGGGATTTGAACCCGGACAGGCGCACGCCCACTAGACCCTGAACCTAGCGCGTCTACCAATTCCGCCACTTCGGCACATCGAGATTTTAAATGATGAGAATCTACCCATATTATAAAATTCTTGTCAAGAAAAATTGAGTTTAAAACAAGCGCGATTAATGTTATGTTGCCATCAATTCATTGCGAGTGAAATCTGATGCACTTGTAAAAAGTCCCAATTGTCACCCTGAGCCTGCTGATTGTCATCCTGAGCTTGTCGAAGGATTATATTACGTCATGGTTCGACAGAGCCTGTCCTGAGCCGGCCGAAGGGCTCACCATGACAAAACCCGCGAATTTTGACTTTTTACGATTTTGTCAAATCTGTTTCTGGGAATATTATGAATGTTATACATGGAATAGAAAATATACCCCAAGATCTCCGTGGAGCTTTCGTAACCATCGGCAACTTCGATGGTGTTCATTTAGGTCATAAATTCATATTTAAAAAAGTCGTCAAGGAGGCTAGAGAGGCTAAAAAGAAAGCTGTTGTCATTACCTTTGATCCCAATCCGAAGATGGTGCTTCATCCCGACAGAAAACCTTTTTATCTGATCAGCACTCTGGAGGAAAAAATTTGCCTGCTCGATTCTTTAAACATTGATGCCGCCATAATCATTCCCTTTTCCCTGGAATATTCCAAAACATCAGCGGAATCATTCGTCCGGGAGGTTCTGTGGGAGAAGCTTCAGGCAAAGAAAGTGTTTATCGGGCACGATTACACGTTCGGAAATGGCAAAGAGGGAGATGAGAAGCTCCTTTCTATATTAGGGAAAAAGTTGGGATTCGACGTGGAAGTTATCGAGGCGGTAAAAGTTAATAATACCATAGCAAGCAGCACGCGCATAAGGAACGCTATTCTGGCCGGCGATGTTAAGGCAGCCGCCATCTTGCTTGGACGACACTTCAATCTTTCAGGAACAGTCATTCATGGACATCACCGCGGCGGAGACATGGGAATTCGCACGGCCAATATCGCGCCGCAAAAGGCATTGATCCCGGCAAACGGCGTCTATGCCGTAATCGTTGCGCTTGGTAAAAAACGTTATCAAGGCGTGTTGAATATCGGTTTCAACCCGACATTTGGAGATCAAAAACTATCTGTAGAGGTTCACATGCTAAACCTCGACCAAGACATATATGGAAAATGTCTGAATATTTTTTTCATCGAGAGGATAAGAGATGAGAAGAAATTCGATAGCGTCGAAAAGCTAATCGAGCAGATTAAACAAGATATCGAATTAGGCCGGAAGCTTTTGAAGCCACATTTTCAAGCATAATCAAAAATCCTTAAAATATTTGTTCCAATAGGTTTAAACGAAACATTCCATAATCCCTCGACCGTCCACCGGCCATCGGGGGATTATCCTTGACAGGGATTCCATCTTAATTTTATATAAGGTACACAAGATTGATGCACTCGCAAAAAGCCCCAATTGTCACCCTGAGCTTGCTGATTGTCATCCTGAGCTTGTCGAAGGATTATATTACGTCATGGTTCGACAGAGCCTGTCCTGAGCCGGCCGAAGGGCTCACCATGACAAAACCCGCGAATTTTGACTTTTTATGAAAATAAACCATGCACTAAG
>DHHR01000076.1 GCA_002403385.1 Syntrophaceae bacterium UBA4767
GGACTACCAATGCAGCAGAAAGGAGCTTCCGGGAGGTAAAAAGAAGAACCAAGATAATAGGCAGGTTCCAGGACGAAACAAGAGCGCTTACTATGGTCTGGTGGTAGCTGAAAGAACTTACCTGGTATGGAATGGCGATGAGTCATGAGGCAAAGGCAATACTTGGCAATATAAGGGCATCAAAATATGCAAAAGCAGCGTAACTGAATATGATGAAATCCTTTGAGAATAAAGCCCTTACATAAATTTGCAGAAAATACTTGACAGTATCCCCGAAATGGACAAAATCTGATTCGATTTAAAGGGGTTGGATACGATTACTTGTCCGAGGACGGACTTGACTTGACAGTTAGATGAAAAAGGTGGTTAGTACCCTCCAGATTGTTTAGCCATAAACAAAGAAAAGGACATTTGAACATTTTTAAAAGAATTACAATACAAAGGTAAGATGATCAATTATGGAAATGGGCATACTGGGGCTTCCCCAAAGTGGTAAAAGCACTTTATTTGAAATAATGACGGGAGTAAAAAGCAGTCTGTCGCATAGCGAAACTGTTGTGCGCGGTCAGGCTTCCGTGCCGGACGAACGCTTCGATAAGCTTGTCGAAATATACAAACCCGCAAAAGTATCTCCGGCCAAAGTTCCTTTTATTGATGTTCACGCCGTGGGCGAGCATCCGTGGGACGCAGTCCGTCAAAATTTAAGCGGCACCGACGGTATTCTGCATATTGTTGACGGATTTTCATTACCCGACGTTCAATTGAGCCTAGAAGCTTATCGCAAGCTGGAAGATGAACTGATTCTTTCCGATTTATTGATCATTGAAAAGAAAATGGAGAAGCTATCCAAAATGCCTAAGAAGGCGATTTCCCCGCAGGAAACCGCACAAAACGATCTACTGCCCAGATTAAAAGAATGTCTGGAAGCCGGCAAACCGTTACGTACCGCCGGCTTGACTCCCGTAGAATTTTTTATACTGAGAAGTTTTTCTTTCTGGACTATCAAGCCGGAACTTGTTGTTGTCAATGTAGCAGAAGATAATATTTCGTTTGCCGATCAGTTTGCCGCTGAGGCAAAATTAGCAGAACCGGTCATGGGTATCTGCTGCAAAATTGAAGCGGAGCTTGCGGGACTAGACGCCGCCGATCAAAAAGAATATGTGGATTCGATGGGTATTGCCGAACCCGCCTTTGGACGGATTATTCGCGCCGCTTTTTTTCTTTTAGGACGCATATCTTTTTTTACTGTGGGTGAAGATGAAGTCAAAGCCTGGGTTATTCCTCTGGAGACCAAAGCCCCCAAAGCGGCAGGAGCAATTCATAACGATTTTGAACGGGGCTTTATCAAAGCCGAAGTCATGCACTACGACGATTTTATTGCCTGCGGTGGTTCCACTGCCTCGGTAAAATCAGCCGGACGTCTGCACCTGGAAGGGAAAGAATATATTGTAAGGGACGGCGATATCATTACTTTCCGCTTCAATGTTTAATATCAATTCTAACTCAAACACCCATGACAAAGAGTCATCACAAGGAGGAGTGATAAAAAATCTTCATAAGTCGTGAATTGGGGCACAGTGTTCGAAGCTTTATTGTTTTGGGCAGCAAGGTTACTGCCCGGCATGGTTAATGGTCTTCGAGACCGCAAAGGAGAATGAAGGGCCGTAGCCGCAGCATTCAATGATCTGCGGGATCGAATAGGAATTCACCTGACAGGCGCTGTCCAAATCATTAGGAGGAAGATGAGTATTGGAGTGGACCTTCACAAGACTTGAGTTTACCGTTTGTTGTTTAAGTGAAGATCGCGCCATTCAGGAGACGGGGGCATACCTGACGATGGCTGGAGGATACAAGTCGTTTATCATGAGGATGTCCCATTGGAATGAGGAAGGTTGAATTTAAAGAGAACCGTCCCCTTTATTCCCCCGCGCTCCAATCAAATACCCCGGAGGGACCGAATATCAAAAATATCGTGATGATGGGCATGGGGGAACCGCTGGCCAACTACAATAACACTCTCAAAGCCATCAAGATCATTACCTCCGATTGCGGTCTGGGGTTTTCAGGCAGAAAGGTCACCGTGTCAACTTGCGGCATCGCTCCGATGATTTATCAGCTTGGAAAGGATGCCTGTGTCAACCTCGCCATTTCACTAAATGCGCCTGATGATGAAATCAGAAGCAGGCTGATGCCTATCAACAAAAAATATCCTTTTGATGTTCTGCTTGAAGCTTGTAGAGGTTATAACATGCCAAGACGCCGCATGCTGACCTTCGAATACGCTCTTATTTCAGGCATTAACTGTTCAGAAAAGCACGCGGAGGCGCTTGTCTATCGCTTAAGGGGGCTTCGCTGCAAATTCAACCTTATCGCTTTCAATGAATTTCCCGGTTCCCCATTCAAAAGACCATCATCAACAGAAATTGAGCGTTTTCAACGCGTTTTGATAAAAAACCATTATACGGCGGTTCTCCGCACCAGCAAGGGCTCCGATATCCTGGCTGCATGCGGTCAGCTAAGCGGCCAAGCACAAACAAAAACCACTCAAGCAGCTTATTAGCGCTATTACTGCAACGTGAAAATATTATCCCTCCACACAGGGACTGCTTTTGGAAGGGCGCTTCCTTTCGGCGCTTCCCTTTTGTCCTGTCTATCGGCCGTTCCAGATGAACCGTTCATGTTTTCGTTTATTTGTTGAATTTTTGCGGAATAGTGGTAATATTCTTAGAATAAGCGCCTATATCCTATACGGGGCTTACAGGAGAGATATTTAAAACAGATTGGAATGAGGGAGTTGGCAGGTATTGATGGTCAAGGAAGTTGGGAGGTTGATGTGAGCATCATCCATGCCGGAAAACAAACTGCCTTCAGTTTTCTGTTGACTGAAGCCTTTCCAGAGGAGGACAAGATGAAAAAGAATATTGGTCTTTTAACAGCGGTAATTTCCCTTCTTATCCTTATCTTTGTTTCCGAGTCTTTTGCTCAGACAGGGATGGGACGCAGAGGCGGTTGGGGTATGGGAAGCGCTTACGGCAGGATGTATAACCCAAAAACCGTTGAAACTATCAGCGGCGAGGTAGTCAGCGTTGATAGGATCACCCCTGTAAGGGGGATGTATTATGGTGTTCACATGACGGTAAAAACAGGCAAAGAAGAAATATCAGTTCATTTGGGACCAGGATGGTTTATTGAAAACCAAGACATAAGGATTAGGCCGAAAGACAAGATCGAAGTTAAGGGTTCACGAATCATTTTTGAAGGAAAACCGGCCCTCATCGCTGCCGAAGTTAAAAAGGGAGACGATATCCTGATGCTTCGGGATGAAAACGGTTTTCCTGCTTGGAGCGGCTGGAGAAGACGATAGCTTGACAAAAATCTGCCTTACATCTTTGCAATTTTAAACGGCGACCTTTGCTGACAACTTGCGTATAGCCATAACTTCAAACTGCTCATCGGATATCCAATAAATATGGCTTTCGGCGCTTTTTTCGCTGAGCCTTAAGCCGGCCTGTGGGAGGTTACCCATGGACAAAACTGAAAATCAACGCTCTCTTATCGAGAGGGTTATAAATGCTGCTGAAACTGGAAATCCTGACGGCAATTACGCGGCGATATCTATTTATGGCGTATAGGCGGCTGGCGTATATGGGGACGCTGTTAACTTAT
>DHHR01000006.1 GCA_002403385.1 Syntrophaceae bacterium UBA4767
TTCTCTTGGGTGGTCATCTTGTTATCCTCACTTTTTTTGTTTATGGCTAAACCATCTGGAGGGTACTGACCACCTTTTCCAGACAACTGTCAAGTTAAGTCCGTCTTCCTACAGATAAGGTAACCGCTGAAGTTATACGGAAGTATATAGCCTATCATCGTCATCAAGAGGTAACACCCCAGCAATTAGAATTGTTTTAATGGTTTTGATGCCCCGCCCTGTGGGCGGGGTTATTCACTGTTCCCAGGAAACGCTTAATGACATCCTGTGTGCGCAAAAAAAGAGTTCTCAGCTCACTGTCCGTATCGACACGATCCACATGAAAAGTTGCCACCTTTACGGGTACGGAAAATACCCCTTCTAAAAGAGCAATAGTTCTCTGTCTCCTAAGATCAACCTTACCACGTTCTCCATAGCTGTCCTTTTTCCCTTCGTTAGCGCCGAAGTCATCAATGACCAGCAATGCGCTTATCCTGCCCAGATTGAAATGATGCTTCAGGCTATCCCAGAATGCACGTCCGTCCTTGTGGGTTCCAAGGTTCGCTGAATTAGCCACGATGAACGCTTTTGTCCTATCATCAGCAAGTATATCTTTCGGTGTTATGGCGGGGATATCTAACTGTTCAAGGTTTTTCACAATCATATCCGTGGCTTCTGCATAGTGGTCTGTGGCAATGATTACTCTTACCGAATCAAGATGGGCAATCTTCCGCAACAAAGGCCCCCAGTGGGGCTCGATTTTTGAGCTCATCAAATAATTATCCACAAATCGCGACACGGTCATTTCAATCTGATTATCATTATAGCCCGGAGAGGAAACGGATATCGTTTCTTTTATCCGTCGATACATGAGTTTTTTGTATCCGATAAGCGTCGTACTGCCTTCAAGCCAGGTGGGATTTACGATTTGTTTCCAGAAAACATCAACATTTCTTATGCCAATTTGTGACAATCCTGTTAGATCAAACTGCTTTAAAAGATTTTCCGCTCTCGAAAACCGGACTGCCCCAACACTTAACGTACCGGAATAATCAAAGATAACGAGTTTTTGCTGATCATCCGTCATTAATGACCCCTTTCCTCCGCACCCCAGATCATGGCGGCACCGATACGGTACTTGACGGAATAGGAATGATTTCTGCCCTCGATCTTTGCCAGAACAACGGCCCGGACATCTGCTGTGATATGGTTCAGGCGAACCAGTGGCGTATTACCTATGGACATGGAGTTGTCTTTATATATATTCATTTTCTTTCTCCTTTAACTTGTTAAAATAAAAATAGCACTTGTAGCGAACAGATTCGGCCAACATTTAATAACCACGCGCTTTCCCAAATAACAGGCAAGGCGTATCTTTAGCGTTTTTTCCCGACAGAAGGCTTTAAAATCATTAACACTTAAAAAACGGACGTTTGGTGTTTCGTACCACAGATAAGGCAGGGAACTGGTAACAGGAGAGATCCCCCTGAAAAACAGCGTAAACCGGGAACGGTAGTGGGCGAAAGTGGGAAAACCGATAATGACTTGTTTTCCCACCCGCAACGACTCTTCTATGATGAAATCCACCTTCTTTACCTCCTGCATACTCTGATTGAGAATCACATAGTCAAAGCTATAATCCGGATAATCCGCCAGACCACTTTCAATATCACCCTGAAAAACCGCAAGGCCTTTCTCGACGCATCGATGCACCGCCTCGACGTTAAGTTCAATGCCTTGAACGATTGCCCCCTTTTCGCTAGTCAAAAGAAACATCAATTCCCCATTTCCACAACCAAGGTCCAAGACTGTCGAACCGGTAGCAACAATCCGGCTGATAATGTCATGATCCAAACGGATACTCATCTTCCTTGCCCTAAATTACTCAAAAAATTTCTAATCAGACGGGTTTGCTCCTCAATTTCAATCAAAAAAGCATCATGGCCATAGGTTGAATAGGTGGTGATCATATGCCTTTTCTTCAAAAGGCGCACGATTTCCTGTGATTGATAGGACGGATAAAGCCAATCAGACTTGAAAGAAATCACCAGAAAGCAGGTGTCTGTTTTTTCATATCAGATAGAAAGTTTTCACCAGACAGGTCGAAATAATCCATAGCCTTGGTAATGTAGAGATAAGAATTGGCGTCAAAACGTTTCACAAAGTTATCTCTCCGGTAACGGAGGTATCCATCTACCTCGAAATCATCGGTAAATTCGAAGCTGTAATCACCGTTTTTCAGTTTACGGGAGAACTTTTCCTCCATGGACTGATCACTCATAAAGGTAATATGACCGATCATCCGGGCTATGGCCAGACCCTTCTTCGGCTGGCCCAGACCATAGTAACTACCCTTACGCCAAGCCGGATCAGCCATAATGGCCTGCCTGATAACCTCATTGAAAGCGATCTGCTGAGGTGGATGACGCCATGCCGCGGCAATGGGAATAGCTGAATGGACCCGTTCTGGATAAGAGGAAACCCATTGCAGTACCTGCATTCCACCCATAGAACCACCAACAACACAAAAGAGTCTTTCTATCCCAAGGTAGTTTATCAAGCGACGTTGGGCCTCCACCATATCAGCAATGGTGATCACAGGAAATTCCAGGGCATACGGTTTTTTCGTTTGAAGGTTTACAGAGAATGGCCCCGTAGAACCCTTGCACCCGCCAATGACATTGGAACATATAATGAACCATTTATTTGTATCAAAAGCCTTCCCGGAACCGATCATGGCTTCCCACCACCCCTGTTGACCTTCGCCATTGATTCCTGCGGCGTGGGCATCTCCAGAAAGGGCGTGGCAGACCAAAATGGCGTTTGACCTTTCATTATTAAGAACGCCGTAAGTTTCATAGGCCAGCGACACCGGTCCCAGGCGCCTGCCGGATGTCAGTAAAAGTTTTCGCGGCGGACCAGCAAAACGAAGACTTTTTGTTTCAACAAGACCCATATTCCGCATGCCCTCTCCAATGCCTGTTCGATATCTTCAATAATATCATCAATATGCTCAACCCCTATGGAAAGCCTTATAAAATCCGGCGTTACCCCCACAGTAGCCTGCTCCTTTTCAGAGAGTTGTTGATGCGTCGTTGTTGCCGGATGGATGGCCAGTGTTTTGGCGTCTCCCACATTGGCCAGGTGTGAGATAAGCTTTAGAGCATCGATGAATCTCCTTCCCGCCGGAGCGCCACCGGCGATCCCAAAACCCACGATAGCCCCAGCTCCCTTGGCAGGTGCCTTTCGGCTCTCTCACTCTCCGGGTTTGACTTCAAACCGGGATAATTTACCTACGACACCTTAGGATGTTCTTCCAGATATTGGGCTACGGCCAACGCGTTTTCGGCGTGGCGGGGCATTCGCAGGTGCAGTGTTTCCATTCCTTGAAGCAAAAGAAGAGAGCTTTGAACAACTTACTTGGTCATTCGTTTTCATTATCGTCAATTATCCGTGATAAATTCACAGTTACGCAAAGATAATATATTGATATTATTATATATATTGATTGACAAAGCCTCCGTTTTGACATATGATTCCTTCAAATAAACCACTTCGGAGGAATCATCATGGGATTTAAACAAATGAATTCCAACTTCACTTTCACCGATATATCTCTCTTTGCTTCCATGGAAAAGAATCGTGCCATCAAAAGAATGGAACAAATTAACGCTACCATCGACTGGTCCAGAATTGAAAGCCTGCTCATGAAAAATTATGCCGTCGGTAAAAGGTTCGAAGGAAATGATGCCTATCCTCCCCTTCTCCTTATGAAA
>DHHR01000058.1 GCA_002403385.1 Syntrophaceae bacterium UBA4767
CACTCAGTTTGAGAAAGAGCCCAATTTCTTCTCTGTCCCTGATAACGCCCTTATGTAGACCAATGCCCCTCAACACTGGGTGAACCGGCCTCGATCAGTTCTCCCGCACGGTATTGCTCAAGGGCCGCCGCTACCGTGGAAGCGCTGGCATTGAAGACCTTGATGCCTGCGGCGGAAAGAACGCGAAAGGCCTTTGGCCCACAGTTGCCGGTGATAACAGCTTTCGCTCCCGTTCTGGCAACAGTTTCCGCCGATTGGACTCCTGCCCCCTGGGTTGCAGTTAAGTTTTGCTGGTTATCAATCACCGAAAAGTCGTCCATGTCTAAATCATAAATGAGAAACTTCGGAGCTCGGCCAAAACGACCATCAAGTGGAGCGTTAAGATCGCTACCTGATGTTGTGAATACCACTTTCATAAATATGTTCCCTTCAATCCAGTGCTTGTTAATAGGACGGAGCGCCCACTAATGCTCGCCTGGCCTGCAGCCATCTGTCCTATTATCGCTGTTGAACATCTACACTTGTCGTCTCATTGAACTAACGCATCTGTTTCTGTGATATCCCCCATGATGTTCACTTCGTTGTTTCTCCGGTTTCAAGCTTGGAGAGACGTTTTTTGATCATATCCAACTCCGCTTGCAAGGCATCCGCCTCGTCCTTCAAACCCTGTTTTTCCGTTTCCGGATCAGCTTTATAATAAGATGCGGGGTACCTACCAAATCTTGTCCACCCCGGCAAACCATTAGCCCAGAACATATGCCGATATCCTCGGCCAAAACCCATTCCGAAACCTCGTCCTAAAGTGGAATTCAAATATCCTGGCACTCCAAAGCCCGCACAAAAACCGGCTCCGCGCCCTGTCCTGGGGCCTCCTCCCCATGGTCCCGTTCTATCTCCCCCTGGCATAATCATAACCTCCTTTCCTTAAAAAATTAATTTGTTATTCTCTAGTCAGCACAGTGCCACACTGTGGACATTTCTTTTTGACGCAAGGAACTCCCCTTTCGTGCAGTTCCCTATGACCGCAGTTCATGCATACGCAAAAACCACTGGGATCAAATGTATTGTCCTTTCTTTTTTGTCCAGACCCCCGGCCGCCTCGACCCTGTCTCTGCGCTCCAGTTAGGCCTATTCGGGTAAATCCTCTTTCATCTCCTCTTGCCATGATGAACACCTCCTACAAATAACGTGTGCACAGCACCAAATAGCGCTGTCATCCCACTTTTAATCAGCGCCCATACTGGCGCTAATCACGACTTCTGCGCAAACTTTTACCGTAGCCACATTTTCTGAATCTGTGCCGGTAATGGCAGCCAGGCATGATAAAAGGATTCTCCTCCAGTTTTCCATTTTTAAAGGCAGCCATCACTTCGTCTACCCTTCCTCGCACAAATGAATGCACGATAATGCCGGCCCTCAAAAACGCCGACTCCAAGGGTTGTGATATAGCTCCACAGATAAGAACATTTATTTGCAAACTCTTTAGCAACGCAGGCAGGATATTGCCTCTGCCGACGTTCATCCGCACCTCACTTTTCTTTCCCTTTGGGATGGCCTCGATTATTGTCAATTCATCAGCGGCATCCAATACCGTGGCTACTTCTTCTTCGCAAGCACCGATGGCGATTCTCATGACCTACACCCCTACACTAACTATATTTCGCATTTAATATGCCATTATGTTATTTAAGCGCTACCGGAAGTTAAGATATTGAAATAATATAGTAATTGTCAAAGGAATTTAAGGGTGACCTGCCTTCTTGTGGTGCATAATTGCAATCTATTGACTTAGCAGGTTGCTGTTGTGCTACTTAGGGGAGATTTAATCCCCAATGTTCTCATCTTACGATAAAGAGTGGTCTTATGGATTCCCAGTTGCCTAGCCGTCTCCAGGCGATTCCAGTTATTGCTATTGAGCGCCTGGAGAAGAAATTTTGCCTCGGCATCCTTCAGAGAAGAAGGGGTAGACCCCCTGGAATTATCCTTTGAAAGGGAATTTAAAAAATCAGGCAGGTGGTTAAGGCCTATTATATTGGACTTACAGAGAATAAAGGCCCTTTCTATAATGTTTTCCAATTCTCTTATATTGCCCGGATAGGAATAGGAGGCAAGAACGGACATGGCGTCACCGCTGACGCCTCTGATGTTCCTCTGTGTGGCAGCATTGAATTGCTCAATGAAGCGAGCAACCAGCAGGGGAACATCCTCCAGACGTTCCCGCAAGGGAGGCAGTTCCAATTTTACTACGTTGATCCTGTAGTAGAGATCTTCTCTGAAAATTCCTTTCTTGACCAGGGCAAGAAGATTCTGGTTGGTAGCGGCGATAATGCGCGCTTCATTCTTCACGCTTTCTGTAGCTCCCAGAGGTTCAAACGTTTTTTCTTGAAGAACCCGCAGCAGTCTTATTTGCATTGAGCTTGAAATATCACCGATTTCGTCCAAGAAAAGGGTTCCCTTGACAGCAAGTTGAAAACGGCCGACCTTGTCCTTCTTTGCATCCGTAAAGGCACCCGCCCGGTATCCGAAAAGTTCTGATTCCAGGAGGGTATCCGGTAGGGCGGCACAATTGACGGCAACAAATGGCTTATTTTTTCTGCCGCTCAAGTTGTGAATCGCTTTGGCGAAAAGCTCCTTCCCTGTGCCACTTTCTCCTTCCAAAAGAACAGTACTGTTGCTGATGGCCACATCGGGAAGGATGTCGAAGAGTTGGTGCATCTTATGGTTTTTGGAGATAATGTCTTCAAAACTGTACCTTTGCGTGATCTTTTTCCGGAGCTTATCTTCAATGCTCAAATCACGGAAGGTCTCCACCGCCCCAACGACACGGCCTTTTTTATCTCTGAGCAGTGATGTTGAGATACTAACTGGTAAACGGAGGCCAGTGGCATTAACAATATAGACGGTTTTATTGATAATCGATTTGCCGGTTTGCATGGTTTTTTTAAGTATGCAGTTTTTCCCGCAAACATCGGCCTTCAGGACATCTTTACACCGCTGCCCGATGGCCTCGTCTCGCAAAACCCCTGTAATCCTTTCTGCGGCGCGGTTGAAAGAAGTAATGTTCCAATTCATGTCCACGGTAAAAACACCATCAGCAATGGAATCCAGAATTATATCCCTTGTCTTGGAGTCGTCTATGAAACGATTTTGGCTCAATTTCTCATTCCTTAAGAATAGCGCACGCGATGTTGTAGATCTGCTTATTTGGGATTATCGCCACCAAATCGGCAAAAGTGTTCGTAATTTACAGGCAATCCGTCCAGTTGTTGGAAAAGTGCAATTATGATGTCTCTTATAAATCTTCAAGCGGGATTCGTCAAGGAGCATGAAACCGGATCAACAGTGTAATTGTAGGCGGATGAATTGACGAAAGCATCGGCGCTTACGATACAACAAGCACAGACACCTTATTTGCGGCAGATATCACGGGCGGCGGAACAGAGTTTGGCGCCACGCAACGGGGGCATGTTTAAAAAGCTTGTGCTCCTTTTTTAATCCTGATATGAATAAAAAAATATTTTTCATGGACAAAACAATGGGAATCTAGGACGCACAGAGATAGCTGAGTGAAAAGTTTCGTGAGTTAAGGAAAAAACGATGCCGGAAGACAGTATTGGGGTTGAATGTAAAGACCTGATAGGAATCATCACTATCAACAATCCGGAAAAAAAGAACGCCGTCAATAATGAGATGCTGATCCGAATAGGCCAGTCCCTCGAACAGATGGAAGCGGATGGCTTCAGGGCTATTATCATCAGGGGAACGGGAGACCGGATGTTTTGTTCCGGCTACGATGTTTCCGCCTTCCCGAAAGTGGCTGACAGCATTTTAGGAAGGGGCAACGAAAAAGACAGACCGGACTATGTTCGCCTTACGGCAAGGAAATTTGAGGAGATTACCGTTCCCGTCATCGCCATGATCAACGGCCATTGCATGGGAGCCGGCCTTGATATGGCGGGAGCCTGCGACCTTCGTTACGCCGCAAGCGGCGTAAAGTTCCAGATACCACCGGCCCGTCTGGGCATTACCTACAATCCGGAAGGAGTCATGCGCCTGATCAACACGGTGGGCGTTGGAAGGGCCAAAGAACTGTTGTACCTGGCTCAGGATGTTACCGCGGAAAAAGCCTACGAGATGGGCTTCTTGAACAGGGTTCTGCCCAGAGAGGAGCTGGAGAGCTTTACGATGAGTGTGGCCCGGAACATTGCCGAAAACGCCCCCCTTGCCATACGCGGCATGAAAAAAATATTCAAATACTGCCTCGAACATCAAAAAATTACTGAAGAAAGAGACCTCGAAGCGGCGCAGATCTTTCAGGGGCTCATTCAGAGCAAAGACGCCGCCGAGGCGTTGCTCTCCTTCCTTGAAAAGAGAAAACCAGTCTTCAAGGGCAGGTAATCGCCTTCTCCCTCATCTAAACGTAAAGGCCCATTGTTTTATGCTCTCCACAAGGAAACTCTGCAGAAATATGATGGCCAGGATAACGATAATGGGGGAGATATCGATCCCTATGTTCCCGAAAGGAAGCCGGCGCCTGATGGGCGCCATCACGGGCTCGGTGATGCGGTAAAGAAACTGTACGATGGGGTTGTACGGATCAGGGTTTACCCAGGAGATGACCGCCCGGAAAATGATAATCCACAGATAAAGCGTCAGCGCAATGTCCAGAACTCTTGCCAGCGCCATAAAAAAATTTCCCCAAAACATCAAGATAAACTCCTGCCAGCTAATAATTTGAAAACAATTTTCATTTTAAAAATTTCTCCATTCACAAATAGTTGCCATAAGTTACGGCAGAGACTGTATAAACTCTCCCAGCGCCTCGTTGAAAGCTTCCGGCTTTTCCATCATGACAAAATGCCCGGCGTCTTCTATTATTGCTAGTTTCGCCCCCTCAATATGCTCCTGCAAGTAGCGCGAAAGGTCCGGCGGGGTCATTTTGTCATCGGCTCCGCAGACAATGAGCGCGGGCACATGGATTTGAGAAACGAGCGCTGTTAGATCCGTCTCATCACAGGCCTTGAAATCTTTATAAATGACAACTGGAGGCACCTTGGAAAGACTTTCCGTCACCGGTCGGGACAGACGTTCAAAATTTTTTCTCGATAGAGAAAAGTGGGCCGCCATCTCAATCACAGTCTTTGGATCAGTTTTCAGACCTTCAAAGATCAACGGATTGACTTTCATTCTGGCGCCCCCGCTTACGGCAACAATGCCGGACAACATATCGCCATGCTGGAGGGCAAACGTAACTGCAATAGCTGCGCCCATGGAATGGCCTATCAAAATCGGCTTTGTCACGTCTAGCCCCTCCATAGTTTTCCTGACCCACTGGACATAGGGCTGAATCGACTGCTCACCCGGGCCTTCCGATTGGCCATGTCCAGGCAATTCTAAAGCTGCAATATTGTAATTATTTTTGATCCGGCTGTACTGGTAAACCCATATTGTATGGTCGCCGCCTGCGCCGTGAATAAAAACAAGAGCTTTACTGTCTTCCACAAAAGGCTTCTGATTGATCCAACTGGCGATACGTAACCCGTTTATATTCTGAAAATGAATCATATGCATCCCTTCGTGAAGATTTTGACGGAAAATATTAAAACCCAAACAGGAAACATGTCAATAAAAAATAAGAGCTTCATCAGTCAGAAGTAAACAATATGTCCTGCCTGCTGCAACAGGCAGGAAGGCAGGAGGGTAAGCAAAGGACAACATGAAAAAGTTAAGACGGCAAGTGATAGAACAGTCTACAATCAAGAAGGTCAGAAACAACAAGGAACGGCATAAAACCCGCAAATTATTGATACTAGCGGTGCATAGGGCGAAAATCGAACTCGCATAGTCACAAGGGCCGAGGAATCTTAAGTCTATTTATTATACTTTCATAAAACTTCACTAAAGCTACAAACTCTACGCAAAGCTAACCGGCGCGCAGCTTTTTCGCGCGCCCAGTTGAGCGACTGGTTATGTATAGTGCTGGTACGATCCGGGTACCCAGAATATTTTGTTACCTATGTGCCCGTTCGCTCAGACTTCTTAACAAGTCGCCCTGAGACAAACTTATAAAGCACACTCGCAATCAACGTCTGGCAAGGAATTCCCTCCTCCAGTGCACGAGCCTGTCTGATCTATAAGATCAGGTGACGAAATTCTGATGTTTACGCGTCTATCCTTTGAGACCTTTGAAAAACGGCCCCTCACGTCATTCCGACGCGCCACCCCGATGAAAATCGGGGCGGAATCTATAACGGCTTGAAAACACTGGATTCCCCCGTATCGAGTACGGGGCAGGCTCAAGTCAAGCACGGAATGATGGCAAGGCGATTTAATCACAAATTCAAAGGTCTCCCTTTATGAAAACGAGTTGGGCCGCGGAACGGAATTTTTCAAGCTCGGCTTTTGATGGATCAGTGGATATAAGCTTTCCTTCTTCGTATGTTTTGTTCATTTCTTTTTCGTTTGTCCTACCTCGTAAATAATCTCTTGTTGCTTTTCGGCTTAGAATAATCGTTTTCAGAAAGTAATAATACGCCTCCTCGACAAAAGGCGCCAAATGAACATCTAGACTTACCCCAAAATAGT
>DHHR01000017.1 GCA_002403385.1 Syntrophaceae bacterium UBA4767
TTAGCAATATAAGGGCATCAAAATATGCAAAAGCAGCGTAACTGAATATGATGAAATCCTTTGAGAATAAAGCCCTTACATAAATTTGCAGAGGCCTTTGAATTTGTGATTAAATCGCCTTGCCGTCATTCCGTGCTTGACTTGAGCCTGCCCCGTACTCGATACGGGGGAATCCAGTGTTTTCAAGCCGTTATAGATTCCGCCCCGATTTTCATCGGGGTGACGCGTCGGAATGACGTGAGGGGCCGTTTTTCAAAGGTCTCTTGCAGAAAATACTTGACAGTATCCGTTTGCTTTACTTATTTTCTAATTACTGAAATTATTCGGCAGTTATAAAAAATGAAAATTCTTGTTATTAATAGCGGCAGTTCGTCGCTCAAATACGAGCTTTTTGACCTTGACTTTGATAAATCGCTTATGAGTGGTGCGATATCACGCATTGGTATGGAAGGCGCGGAGCATAAATGCATCTGTAGTGGCAAAGAAAGCTCGTTGAAAATTGAAGCGCCGGATCATCTTGCTGCGCTGGGCACCGTCCTTAAAGCAATTACCGGTGTTGAAGGAGCACCTGTCAGGCATCTTTCGGAAATCGGCGCCGTAGCACACAGAATCGGTCATGGCGGTTCACTTTATCGAGGACCGGTCGTGATCGACCAGAAGGTCATTGACGAGATCAGAAGGCTTATCCCGCTGATGCCTCTGCATCATCCGGCCATGCTGGCGGGCATTGAGGCATGTCAAAAGGTTTTACCCGACATACCGCATGTGGCTGTTTTTGACACGTCCTTCCATAGCAAAATACCCGACGAAGCGGCTATCTACGGTCTTCCCTATGAGATGTTCTTGAAAGGTGTGAGGAGATTCGGTTTTCACGGTAATTCCCACGAATATGTTGCGATCAAAGCGGCCAAGAATCTGGAAACGTCACTGCATCGCCTGAATATCATTTCCTGCCATCTGGGAAACGGAGCCAGTGTCTGCGCCATCCAGCGGGGACATTCCATAGACACCTCCATGGGGTTCAGTCCGCTGGAAGGGCTGATCATGGGTACGCGTGTCGGCGATCTTGATCCGGGAATCATTCCTTACCTGATGCGGGAACATAATCTCAGCATAGACGAATTGGACAAAATACTGAACACTAAAAGCGGATTGCTGGGGATTTCCGGTGTCAGTTCCGACATGCGCGAAACCATTGCCGCCGCTGACAGCGGTCAGGCACAAGCTCTTCTTGCCATTAAAGCGTTCTGCTACCGCATCAAGAAATATATCGGCGCCTATCATGGAATTCTGGGAGGAGCGGACGCCCTCATTTTTACCGGTGGTATCGGTGAAAACGACCATAACATTCGCGCCCGCTGTGTGCAGGGGCTGGAAAAACTGGGATTTGCTATCGATAAAGTCCGCAACGACCGTTGCGAAGTCAATGCGGAAAGACCCGTGTGCAATATCAGTGCGCGCTACTCGAATGTTCAGATTCTTGTTGTTGCAACGGATGAGGAACTGATGATTGCCAGGCAATGCGCCCACGCGCTGGATTACAAAAAATCCATCAAGCGCCATATGCTGGCGACCGATAAACGTCCCATCCGGGTTTCCGTGTCGGTGCGGCACGCGCATTTGAGTAAAACGGACGTGGAGTCGCTTTTTGGACCGGGTCATATTCTCACTAAAAAATCGCCTCTCTATATCGACAGCGAATTTGCCGCCAATGAAACGGTCAATCTTATCGGCCCCCGCGGCAGGGTGGATAACGTCCGCATTATCGGCCCGGAACGCGCCCGGACTCAGGTGGAAATATCCCGAACCGAAGAATTCCAACTGGGTATTGACGCGCCCATTCGTGAATCCGGCGATCTGGACAAAACACCAGGAATCATTCTCGAGGGACCCGCGGGACGTGTCGAACTTCCTGAAGGCGTCATCTGCGCGATGCGGCACATTCATATGACGCCGGAAGACGCCGAAATGTACGGGGTGAAGGATAAGGATATCGTCATGGTCCGCATTCAAGGGGAGCGTGAACTTATTTTCGGCAATGTGCTGGTGCGCGTCAAACCGAACTACAAACTGGAAATGCACATCGATACGGATGAGGCCAATGCCGCCGAACTGCCACCGGTTTCCGAGGGTTACCTGGTGCGCATTGAATCGCGAAAGTAACCGATCAATTGTTTGAAATTTACTGGAGAATTATTTTTGTGCCCAAACGACTCCATATTTGCCACGGCTTTGCCCGCGTCCGATGCAAAGACTGCGGCTATGAATGCCTCCTGGCATTCTCTTGTAAGCGCCGTCATTTCTGCCCTTCCTGCCATCAGAAACGCGTGGTGGAGTTTGGTGAGCGGTTCTACCTGGATGTTCTCAAGAAGGCGCCCCACCGTCATTTCATCTTCGGTATTCCCAAAATCCTCCGCCGGTACTTCCTTTATGATGCGCATGGGAATCACTGAAGGTTTTCATGCAAAATGCCGCGCCGGTGAGGTCTGCCTGAATTCCGGTTAAATTGGCCTTCTTGGCGCCTGAACACGCCGAAAGAGAAGTAAATTTATAAAAATAGATAACGAAAAGTACCCTCAACACGCCCAGCAGTAACGAGCCACCATATCTTGTGGCAGAATATTCTTGACAAACAAGTGAACGTTATCTTATGCTGCCGACAAATAAAAGCAAGTTCTTATCAATTCAATCAATATCAATTTTTCACCAATCACCGGAAGAACCTGAAAACATGACAGAAGCGAAAGGAGGGCTTGTATGTTTAGAGAGTTCAAAGAATTCGCCATGAAGGGGAATGTTATCGACATGGCGGTAGGTGTTATAATCGGTGCAGCCTTCGGTACGATCATCAAGTCCCTCGTTGATGATGTTCTTATGCCTCCAATTGGTCTGGCTCTTGGCAATGTGGATTTCTCGAATCTTTTCCTCACGATCAAAGAGGGAAAACTTGCCGGTCCATATGCCACGTTAGCCGCTGCCAAGAGTGCCGGGGCAGTTACAGTCAATATAGGCATTTTCATCAACACGATTATAAGCTTTGTGATCGTTGCCTTTTCGGTCTTTATTGTCATCAAAAATGTCAACAGATTCAAGAAGGAACCGCCGCCCGCGGATCCGACAACAAAGGAGTGCCCGTTCTGCCTCTCGGCTATCCCAATTAAGGCTACTCGGTGTCCCCACTGTACCTCCGAGTTGAAGGCATAAGAACGGGGCGAATGCGATACTGCTTGAAGGAAGGGGGAAGAAAGAGTTGTGTTTTGAGAAGCCCGTGATCTACCTTTTCAAAACCACTTTTTTCGCTTGAAATAAACTAACATAAGCAGGGCTACCACGACCATGAAGAGCATTACAAGAAGATAACCAAACCTCATCTTTAGCTCCGGCATGTGCGAAATTCATCCCGTATATCCCTACTATCCAGGTTAACGGAATGAATATTGATGGTCTCGTAAAAAGGCGGAGATGTCACCCTGAGCCAGCCGAAGTGCTCACCATGACAAAACCCGCGAATTTTGACTTTTTACGATTTTGTCAATATTTATTATGGTTCATATCCTTTTGCGAAAGAATAGCCGAGGGGAAAATGAACTATTTATTAATTATTTTCGCTACTTAAATAAAAGGACTTTTTACGAGTCCATCAAATTTTACAAAAAATGTTTTCACCGTTAGGATATTTTGTTAAAAGGCTTCAGGAAATGTCCCTGCATGGAGTAGACAGGCAGGGATGTGTAATTTTCTGGAGTTTTTGTAAAGGGCTGGAGATTAAAAGTGTTTCGGGATATGTTTTTAAAAAGCGTGTTTGTGAATTTGGGGACAAAAACCTTTTTATATTAAGATCAGCACATGCATATGATAGACAAGCTAATTGGCGATTATATCAATTTTCTGCTCATTGAAAAGAGGGCATCTTATAACACTGTTGATGGCTATAATCGTGATTTGCGCAGATATGCGAAATATCTCTGTCGTATTGGTATCGAGAACTTGCAGGATGTTTCTTCCGAACATGTGGTCTCCTATTTAGAGGAATTGAAGAAAAGCAATATAACACCTAATACGATAAATAGGGGATTTGCATCAATCCGTGGCTTTTATAAATTTCTTATTCGAGAAAAAACACTGAATGAAAATCCAGCTGCGAATATTGAATTAGCGAAAGTTTGGATGCGCCTTCCAGATACTTTATCGAAAGAAGAAGTAGCGCAAATATTATCTCAGCCCGATCTGAAATCGTTCCCATCCCTTCGCGATAAGGCTATGCTTGAGTTATTATATGCGACGGGCCTCCGTGTTTCAGAATTGATTAGCCTAACTGTGAGTAACATCAATTGGCAGGTAGGATATCTGCAAACGATGGGAAAAGGCAATAAAGAGCGTATTATACCTATCGGTAGTATAGCGTATAAATGGTTAACAAAATATGTAGATGAGGCAAGGCCTCACCTTTTAAGGGGAAAAACCGGCACAGATATACTTTTTACGAATCGATCTGGGAAAAGGTTATCTAGGCAAGGATTTTGGAAGATAGTCAGACAATATGCGTGTAAGGCAGGGCTAAGGAAGAAAATCCATCCGCATACGCTGAGGCATTCTTTTGCTTCTCATCTGCTGGAGGGTGGTGCGGATCTCCGTTCTGTGCAGGTTATGTTGGGCCACGCCGATATCTCCACCACGCAAATTTATACTCATATTGCTCGTGAAAAACTTAAGGAAATACATAGAAAATATCACCCACGAGGTTAGGCTCTTTACAGAACACAGAAGGGAACAGAGGGACGCTGTTAACTT
>DHHR01000072.1 GCA_002403385.1 Syntrophaceae bacterium UBA4767
GCTCTGGAAGTTGCTACCGGCGCAATCCACACCGAGACAACAAAGCTTAAACGACGAGTTGAGTTCCTGGAGTTTATGGACAGGGTTATGGCAGAACTCCCTACAGATAAAGAAGTGCATGTGATCTTGGACAATTACTGCATCCACAAACGAAACGACGCCTGGCTGGCTATACACCCCAACGTCTTTTTTCATTTCACTCCTGCATCAGCCAGTTGGCTAAACCAAGTGGAAATATGGTTTGGTATTATGTCCCCCAAAGCATTGCGAGGGGCAAGTTTCAAAAGCACCGAAGATTTGGCCAAGGCTATCAATGACTTTATAACTGCTTATGGGCCGACTGCAAAGCCCTTCGCCTGGCGCAAAAGAGAAGTAAAAGGTTCACAGATGAAAAATACTATCGTTAACTTACGCAATTAAGCACTAGATTAATTTCTTTTTAAAAAGATGTCAAATTACAGGGGTGAGATTTATACAAAGTCAACTGCTACTTGCTGAAGCCGCCAGCTTGAGGGTTTAAGGATTCGACGGATCAAGTGATGAAGGAAACAATAGAAGGCGCTCCTTTACAGAAGCGCCTTCTGAGGCCTTGTTAGAATTTTTAATTATTCACCAATTTTTTCACCGGCAATGCGCATGTTATAGAACGAACGATAGACAAAGACCAAAGCGATCAGGAAGAAGACCATAGCCAAACCGAACTTCAGATTGACGTTTTTCATGGTCACCGCAATTTCGGTAGCCAGCAAGCCAAACAGGGTCGTGAATTTGATGACCGGGTTCATAGAGACCGAAGAAGTGTCCTTGAAGGGGTCGCCGACGGTGTCGCCCACAACGCTGGCTTCATGCAGCGGAGTGTTTTTCATCTTCAGATCGACTTCCACAATCTTCTTGGCGTTGTCCCAGCAACCGCCGGCATTGGCCATAAAGATAGCCTGAAACAGACCGAAGAAAGCGATAGCGATCAGGTAACCGATGAAGAAGTAGGGGTTAAAGAAAGCCAGCGCCAGACACATAAAGAAGATCACAATAAAGATGTTGATCATGCCCTTCTGAGCGTACTGGGTGCAAATCTGAACAACCTTCTTGGAATCTTCAATCGATGCTTCCTTTTTGTCCAGTTTGATGTTGTTTTTGATGAACACAACGGCCTGATAAGCGCCGGTGGTTACAGCCTGAGTGGAAGCGCCCGTAAACCAGTAAATTACCGCGCCGCCCGTGATTAAGCCCATAATGATCTCCGGCTGCACTAAAGAAAGCTTACTTACAACATTGCCGAAGAGATGCTCAAGCAGAATGATGATACCGAACACCATGGTGGTTGCCCCGGTAACGGCGGTGCCGATCAACACGGGCTTGGCCGTGGCTTTGAAGGTATTGCCGGCGCCGTCAGCTGATTCCAGATAATGTTTGGCCAGTTCAAAATCAGGAGCAATGCCGTATTCTTTTTTCACGACGTCCTTGGCGTCGGAACGCGATTCAATCATAGAAAGCTCATAAATGGATTGAGCATTGTCCGATACAGGGCCAAAGCTGTCCACGGCAATGGTCACAGGGCCCATGCCCAGGAAGCCGAAGGCCACCAGACCAAAGGCAAACACCGGAGCGGCAAAGGCAAATTCCGGAGGCATTGCAGCGACAACTGATGCGTTCTTGGATACTGCGTAGGCAAGAAACATCAGAACCATAATGGTCAGACCTTCCCAGAAGGCGGAGAAGTTGCCGGCAACAAAACCGGAAAGAATATTCAAAGAGGGACCACCTTGCTTGGAAGCATTGACAACCTCTTCGCAATGACGGGAAGAAGTGCTGGTGAACACTTTGGTAAATTCCGGAATCAATGCGCCGGCGATGGTCCCACAGCTGATAATCACAGCCAGCGCCCACCACAAATCGGCATACTGTCCAGTAAGGTCACCCAGCAGATAATAGCTGGCGATAAAAGTAACCGCTATGGATACGACCGATGTAATCCAAACCAGATTGGTTAACGGATGTTCAAAGTTAAATTCTTTCTTTCCGGAAAAAGCCGCTTTACTGATACCATCATTGACAAAATAAGAAGCAAGAGAGGTCAGGATCATGAGAATTCTCATGGCGAAAATCCAGACAATCAGCTTACCGCTCATTTCGGCATTGCCGGCCAAGGCCAGCGCCAAAAAAGCAATCAACGCGACACCTGTAACACCGTAGGTTTCAAAACCGTCTGCCGTGGGGCCGACGCTGTCGCCCGCGTTGTCGCCGGTACAGTCGGCGATAACACCGGGATTTTTGGGATCGTCTTCGGGAAGATGGAAGACGATCTTCATCAGGTCGGAGCCGATATCGGCAATCTTGGTGAAGATACCGCCGCAGATACGCAGAGCGGAAGCGCCAAGCGATTCACCAATGGCAAAGCCGATGAAACAGGGGCCGGCCAATTCCTTAGGAATGTAGGCCAGAATGATAATCATGAAGAACAGTTCAATGCTGACCAAAAGAAGACCGACGCTCATGCCTGAACGTAAGCAAATATTGACGATGTTGAGAGGATTGCCGCTGAGCGACGCGAAAGCAGCGCGGGAGTTAGCCACGGTGTTGATACGGATGCCAAACCATGCTACCGTGTAAGAGCCCAAAATACCCAGAATCGAACAAATAAGAATAATCAATATGTCCGAAACTACTTTACCCTGCAGGGCGCCAAAGTAATAAACGATGCATGCGGCAATCAGGATCCACAGTGCGATGAGAAATTTACCCTGCTGAAGCAAATAGGTTTTGCAGGTTTCCCAAATGGTTTGAGAAACATTCAGCATGGCCTCATGCGCGGGCAGATTTTTGGTCTGCACATATTGCATAACGCCGAAAATCATTCCGATGATGCAAATGAGCAAACCGACATTAAGAATGGTCAATCCGTAAAGGCCGCCATCCATGAAGCTGACTTGCGTCAGATCCGGCAGATTAATGTCTGCCTCACCAGCAAATACCATCGGAACCATCAAAAGAAGCATGATTCCAATGGCGAATAAAGACAATAAACTACGTTTACCCTTACCCATCATTGAAACCTCCTAAAAATTTTATGTTTTTACATGATATTTACACATAGCTGCCTGAATTCCAGATAAAACAACTTCTGCCACTGCTTCACCCGCCTTTGATGCAATAGAGGGCACTAATTTCATTTCCTCCGCCGAAAATGATTCAAGAACATATCCTTCAACCATCTCTTTATGAGCCGGTTTTCCAATTCCCAAACGCACGCGGATAAAATCCGACTCTCCCAGATAATCAATGATTGATCTTAACCCCTTGTGGCCTCCATGACCTCCCCCTGCCTTAAGGCGGAGTGTCTGAAATGGCAAATCCAGATCATCATGTACAACTATTAACTCCTCAATCCCACTTTTAAAGTATTCCCTTAGCGCTCTTACCACTGAGCCGCTTCTGTTCATATAACACTGCGGCTTTGCCAATAAGACGGCGACACCTCCAATTCTACCCCGCCCCAACAAGGCATCAAAATCCTTCTTATCGATGTCGATGTTATGCTGTTTCGCCAATCGGTCGAGAACTAGGAACCCCATGTTATGTCTGCTTAAACGATACTTCATCCCTGGATTGCCTAATCCGACAATCAATTTCACGGGCTCCTCCCCGCTGTTAAAAGTTTCTAAAGGTTTTCTTTAATACCTCCGCTTATGTATATTTTGTCATTCTTCACTTTAATCAACCTCTTTTGCCTCTTCTTCTGGAGCTCCTCTTGCTGAAACTTCCGTTTCTTCAACCTCACGGGCAATTCTAGGGGGCGCTACTGAAGCAACAGCTACATCACCATGATCAAGGATGGTGACTCCGTCTCCTACTTTAATATCCTCCACTTTGAGCGAATGACCGATATCCAATGCACTAACATCCAGTTCAACATATTCGGGAAGCATTCTGGGAAGGCAAGATATTTTCAATTCCCTTTTCAAGTGCAATAATTCACCGCCGCTTTCGACTCCTCGTGGCTTTCCTGCAAAGTGGATGGGCACCTCGAAAACAAGCTTATGGTCCATACTGACCTCGTAAAAATCAGCATGAAGGAATCCCCCCTTGACAGCATCTCTCTGCAGCTCTTTAATTACAGATAACCGTTCAATATTTTTCCCGTCATCAATGAGCAATTTTATAAAAATATTCTCTTCTTTTCTCTTCAAAATTTTTACCATATCAACAGCTTTAACCGACAACTGCATAGTTTTTAATGTAGGTCCATAAAAAACAGCGGGAATAAACCCCGCTTTTCTTAAGCGCCTGGCTGCTCCTTTCCCATATCCGCTGCGGATATAGGCATTCAGATCACATATTTCCATTTATTCCCCCTATATAAAAAGTGAACTCACAGAATCATTGTAATAAATCCTTCTCACTGCTTCGCTCAAAAGCCCTGCAACAGAAAGGACATGGATGTGAGAACAGTTTATCGCGTCTTCGTGCAAAGGAATGGTGTCTGTTACAATTACTTCTTTAATCTCGGAATTCTCGATCCTCTCTATGGCAGGCCTTGATAGAACAGGATGTGTACAACAGACCATAACGCCGAGAGCCCCTTCTTCTTTTAGAGCTTTGGCTGCTTGAACGACAGTTCCCGCCGTGTCAATCATATCATCCAAAATAACCACTTTTTTATCCTTCACATGACCAATGATATTCATTACTTGAGCTTCGTTTGGCCCTTCCCTTCGCTTATCAATGATAGCAAGGCTGGCCCCCAACCTTGACCCAAAAGCCCTGGCGCGTTCAACACCTCCGGTATCTGGAGAAACGATTACAATATTATCCTCACAACTCGTTCTTATATACTCTAACAAAATAGGCGTAGCAAACAAATTATCCACAGGAATATTAAAGAAACCTTGAATCTGGCCTGCGTGGAGATCCATAGAAAGGACCCTGTTAGCTCCTGCCGTGGTAATGAGATCGGCAACCAGTTTTGCCGTTATAGGCGCCCTGGGGAAGACCTTCCGATCCTGCCTTGCGTATCCATAATAAGGAATAACAGCAGTTATCCGATCTGCCGATGCTCTTTTCATTGCATCGATCATGATAAGGAGTTCCATTAAAGTTATGTTAACCGGCGTGCAGGTGGACTGGATGATAAAAACATCCATACCCCTGACGTTTTCATTTATTTCAACTCGGGTCTCACCGTCACTAAATGTTGTCACATTAGCTTTTCCCAAAGGAACTCCCAAGTTACTGCATATTTTTTTAGCCAGTTCTATGTTCGAATTCCCTGAGAATATTCTTATCCTCTCGAGCATCTAAATCCTTTCAGAAGTGAATAACCCCGCCCACAGGGCGGGGCATCAAAACCATTAAAACAATTCTAATTGCTGGGGTGTTACCTCTTGATGACGATGATAGGCTATATACTTCCGTATAACTTCAGCGGTTACCTTATCACCAACTGTCCTGGCGAAATAGCCATCTTCCCAAAATTCCCCACCCCAAAGATGTTTCTTTACCTCAGGATGATCTCTGAAAATCACGCTTGCGCTGATACTCTTCAACATGCCAACAACTTTGGAAATGCCGTATCCCGGAGGAAAAGACAAAAATATATGTACATGATCATCAGCTATTTCCATCGTGTCTATCTCAAAACCATGCGTATTGGATATCTCCTCAAAAATCTGCTTCACACACTCTCGTATATCTCCACGAAACATCCATTTTCGATACTTCGGCACCCATACCAAATGATATTTCGTATCATACACCGCATGGGGTGTTATCTTCAGTCCCATGCCGTAAACATAACATATTACCTCCTGCCTTCGGCAGGAAAACTTTTCATCCCCGTCCACAGGACGGGGTATTCAAGTTTTGGACTTTCATAAAATCATCAAACTATGGCTGGGGCGGGAGGATTCGAACCTCCGAATGCAAGAACCAAAATCTTGTGTCTTACCACTTGACGACGCCCCACTTTCTTTATCTATGCACTTCACACATATGACGGCCCTAAAGTCAATACAGCGGGCAGTTCGGCGCGCTTAGGTAGTGAGACCTTTGAAAAACGGCCCCTCACGTCATTCCGACGAAAGTCGGAACCTATAACGGCTTGAAAACACTGGATTCCCCCGTATCGAGTACGGGGCAGGCTCAAGTCAAGCACGGAATGACGGCAAGGCGATTTAATCACAAATTCAAAGGTCTCATAGCAAGAACCTATATAGCCCTCGCCCTGAATACAGAACCAGCCCCCACCCTCCTTAATGCTTCTTCCGCCCTTATGGAAGCGTCTTCCCGATCAAAGACACCAAAAACAGTTGGCCCGCTACCCGACATGAGGGCGCCCAACGCACCATTCTTGATTAAAAGTTTTTTGAAATACGACAACTCAGGTTTTAAACTCAAGGTTACCGTTTCAAGTTTGTTATAGAGCGTATTCGCCAAATCACGGGCACTTAGCCCCTCAAGTCGCGGAATGCTATAATTTATTGACTCCTTTGTCAATCTTAAATTGAGATTTTCGTAAATCATTTTTGTCGATATTTCAAAACCTGGATTAATGAGCACAAACCAGCTGTCAGGGATATTCTCCACACCCTTAAGTCGATCGCCTATTCCGAACGCCCACGCTGTCCTACCATAAACAAAAAAGGGGACATCAGCCCCCAATTTCGCACCGAGTTTCATTAAATCACCCTTTGTATAGCGGAAATTAAGCATATCATTCAAGACCAGCAATGTTGTAGCTGCATTAGAGCTCCCCCCTCCGAGACCTGCTGCTATAGGGATCCTCTTTTTGATGGTAATCTCTATTCCTGAAGGGCAGAAGGCCTCTGCCAAAAGAAGCTGCGCCGCTTTATAGACAATGTTTTGTTCATTTTCAGGAAGAGTACTGCCAGGGCATCTGACCACGATACCATGCTCAAGGGGAGAAAAGGACAGTTCGTCATAAAGGTCTATCCTTTGCATCAAGGTGGCTATATCATGATAACCATCATCACGCCTTCTAATCACATTCAAATATAAATTAACTTTTGCAGGGGAGAGTTCTGTAATCATCATCTTGGCGCGCTCTTTAAAAATACACGAAGAACAATAGGATAAAACCACTAAAAATTAAAATGAGGGATTTGATTCTGAAAGAAGATTTTTAAGCCATCTCTTTTACATACCGCATCTTTAATTCAAAAAGGATGTGCTCCAAAAGGTCCTTCTCGTTTTCAGCAAGGTTTCCTTCCGTTTTTGTTTTCAACATACTTAGCGTGTCAATCATTTGTTTCGCGGCGGGAAGGTTTTTATCCGCCTTGTTCGTCACCGGGTCAGGAAAATCACCGAAGTGGAACATCGCCGTAGTGCTCAAAGAAATCACAAAATTGAGGAAATTAACCTCTGGAAAATATTGTTGCTCTTGTTTTTTGCCGTTGTCCATCCTCTGTTCGGCATTACTTTCTTTTGAACTATCGCGGGCTATACTTTCCTGCCCTGCGGTTATGTCTTGCTTTTCTTCCTGGTTTTCACCGGATTCGCCGAAAATACGTTTGTCCTTGACTACAAAACTTCGGTCCTTTTTCTCATCACTCATATTAAAGCCTCCCTTCACAGAAAGGTGTATTCAAACTAAAGCGCCATTACCGGGGCCTCATGCTCCTTAGTCTTGCAATTCTCTCCTCGATAGGGGGATGTGTGCTGAAAAGATTCATCAGGGACCTTCCCGTTAATGGATTCACAATGAACATATGAGCCGTTGACGGATTGGCATCCATGGGAGCGGCCTGTGCAGCTCTTGAAAGTTTTTCCAGAGCGCCGGCTAAACCATAAGGATTGCCGGACACCCGCGCGCCGCCTGCATCAGCGAGATATTCCCTCGATCTGGAAATGGCCATCTGAATGATTGTTGCCGCAATGGGAGCCAGAACGGCCATAATGATAAGGCCAATTAGACCGCCGGCGCCTCCTTCATCATCGTCACGGCTTACGCCGCCAAAGATAGCGGCCCATTGCGCCATATTAGCCAACATAACAATGGCCCCCGCCAATGTTGCCGCGATAGAACCAATCAGCATATCTTTATTTTTGATATGGGTCAGTTCATGGGCAAGAACGCCTTCCAGCTCTTCCTTGCTTAATATTTTTAATATGCCCTCCGTAACAGCCACCACCGCATGATGTTCATTCCTGCCTGTGGCAAAGGCGTTCGGTGTTTCGCCGGGAACAATATAAACTTTCGGCATGGGAAGAGAAGCCTTCAGGGCCAGATTCTTGATCATTCCGTACAACTGAGGCGCCTGACTTTCTGATACTTCCTGCGCCCTGTACATTTTCAATATCAATTTGTCCGAAAACCAGTAGCTCCCAAAATTTATTACCATGGCAAAGAAAAAAGCAATGATAACACCACTTTGTCCGCCAAAATAGCCTCCAATCAGCATGAGCAGACCCGTCAGGGCTCCCAGTAATAATGCTGTTTTTATTGTATTCATAGTTCCCTCCTCTCTGAACTGAACTTATCTTTTCTTAAAAATCATTTCTCCCTTTTCTGTGGCGTCCACTAAAATACCTTCCCCTTCTACAAACTTACCTTCCAGTAACTGAAGGGCGAGATTATCCACAATTTGCTTCTGGAGAACCCTTTTGAGGGGTCGAGCGCCATAAACATGGTTATAACCCTGCTCCAATATATATTTTTTTGCTTGTGGTGTCAATTCAAGAGAAAGCTTGCGTTCCTGAAGCCTCTTCTGAATCAAATGGAGCTGAATGTCAATAATCTTATCAAGATCTTCCATTGTCAATGTTCTGAAATGGATGATGTCATCAACCCTGTTTAAGAACTCCGGTTTAAAGGCTGCTCTCAAGGCCTCCATGCTTCTTGTCCTTTTCTCCTCTTCACGCAGGGAAGGATCACTGATCCATTGGCCGCCTATGTTGGATGTCATAATTACAATGGTATTTTTAAAGTCCACGGTACGGCCATGTCCATCCGTCAGCCGCCCGTCATCGAGGATTTGCAAAAGAATATTGAATACATCCGTATGGGCCTTTTCGATCTCATCAAATAACAGAACAGCATAGGGTTTTCTTCTCACCGCCTCGGTTAAGTGACCGCCTTCATCATATCCGACATAGCCCGGAGGCGCGCCAATCAAACGGGCGACGGAATGCTTCTCCATGAATTCGGACATGTCGATGCGTATCATCGCCTGTTCACTGTCAAACATGAATTCGGCAAGGGCGCGGGCCAGTTCTGTTTTGCCGACGCCTGTGGGGCCCAAAAATATAAATGACCCTATGGGCCTGTTGGGATCCTGCAAGCCCGAGCGGGCCCTCCTCAAGGCAGCCGAGATAGCCTGAATGCCCTCGTCCTGGCCAATTACCCTTTGCTTTAAGCGTTCTTCCATATGAATCAGCTTCTGGATGTCACTTTCCATCATACGAGCCACGGGAATGCCGGTCCAGCTTGCTACTACTTGCGCTACATCCTCCGCATCAACTTCCTCTTTGAGCATTTTTTGTGTTTTTTGGATTTCGTCCAATTTTCTTTGTTCTTGCTCCATTTGTTTGTTTAGTTCCACGAGCTTTCCGTATCGAATCTCGGCGGCCTTTGCCAGATTCCCATCTCGTTGGGCATTGAGTTCTTCGGTTTTTAGATTTTCCATCATGCTTTTAATGCCCTGTATTTTTCTTATCGCTTCTTTTTCCTGAGACCAGTGCAGCTTCATCTTATCCATCTGGTCGTGCAACTTGGCCAATTCCTCCTCGATTTTTTTAAGTCTTTCAACAGATGCCTTCTCCGTTTCATTCTTCAAAGACTGCCGCTCTATTTCCAGTTGAACCAACTTTCTGTCTATCGCATCAATTTCGGCAGGCATGCTGTCCAGTTCGATACGGAGTCTGGATGCCGCTTCATCAATCAAATCCACCGCCTTATCCGGTAGAAAACGGTCCGATATATATCGGTGAGAGAGTGTCGCTGCTGCAATAATGGCGGCATCTTTTATCCTTACGCCATGATGCACCTCATATTTTTCTTTCAGTCCCCTGAGAATGGCAATGGTATCTTCCACACTAGGTTCCGTAACCATGACCGGTTGGAACCGACGCTCAAGGGCGGGGTCCTTCTCGATATGCTTGCGGTACTCATTGAGGGTGGTGGCTCCCACGCAACGCAGTTCTCCCCGCGCAAGGGCAGGCTTCAACATATTGGAAGCATCTACGGCGCCTTCGGCAGCGCCGGCCCCTACGACAGTGTGTATTTCATCAATAAATAAAATGATTTCTCCCTCAGCGCCGGTTACCTCCTTCAGAACGGCTTTCAGGCGTTCTTCAAATTCTCCACGGTATTTTGCCCCTGCAATCAATGCTCCTATATCCAAGCCGATGACACGCTTGCCTTTTAGATTTTCGGGGACATCGCCATTCACGATTCTCTGGGCCAGCCCCTCCACAATGGCCGTTTTCCCCACTCCCGGTTCGCCGATCAGCACCGGATTGTTTTTTGTGCGGCGGGAAAGAACCTGCATTATCCGGCGTATTTCTTCATCGCGTCCAATAACCGGATCAAAAACCCCTTTTCTTGCCAGTTCGTTGAAATCCCTGGCATAGCGCTCGAGCGCCTGATATTTGCCTTCCGGATTCGGATCGGTGACACGCTGATTGCCGCGAATATCTTTAAGCACATTAAAAATATTGTCCCTGGTGATTCCTGCCTGGCGCAAAATTTTTCCGGCCTGACCTTCCTTTTCCTCTGCGATGGCAATAAGCACATGCTCGGCGCTCACGTATTCGTCCTTGAGTTGCGCCGCCTCTGTAAGGGCTTTATCTAATAGTTTATTCAGTCGGGGAGTAATGTAACCTTGCGCCATGCCCGTCCCTTCAACCCGCGGCAGACTGTCCAAAACTTTGACAAGGGCGCTTTCAATATTTTTTGAATCAACCCCCAATTTTTTTAAAATGGCATCTATAATCCCTTCCGGCTGCCTCAGAAGAGCCAGAAAGAGATGCTCCGCTTCGATGCCTTGATGTCCCAGATTGTTGGCCAATGTTTGAGCTTCCTGTAACCCCTCTTGAACCTTCAACGTAAACTTGTCAAATCGCATATAACCTCCAATTTCTTAAAGCTTCCTCTCCTTATATAAGCAAGTTGTCTTGTTCACAGTCAATATTTATTTTGAAGTATCACGTTAAATTTGTTTGTTAATTTTCCTTTTTAAATTAAGCATGAATGTAACACATGTCAAGACACGTGTAAGATCGCTAAAAATATTGACTATTGGCAGCCATCGTTGTATTTTAATTTACTTTTCTGAAGAAAATAGAGGTTTTCCCATTGGAATTACCCGTAGTAGTAACCACTACTCTGGATTTATATACAGCAGAGATCAATCGCTTCCCGCTGTTGTCTCCGGAAGAAGAATTTGAGCTGGCGGTTCGGCTAAAGAAATACAATGACATGGAAGCTGCTGAAAAGCTCATTGTTTCAAATTTAAAATTTGTTGTGAAAATTGCTTATGAGTACAGAAACTACGGTCCAAGGCTCGCCGATATGATCCAAGAAGGAAACATCGGTCTCATGCACGCCGTGAAGAAATTTGATCCCCATAAGGGATATCGTCTAATATCCTATGCGGTTTGGTGGATCAGGGCCTACATTCAAAACTACATTATCAAATCATGGAGTCTTGTAAAAATAGGCACGACACAAGCGCAACGGAAATTATTCTTTAAACTGAGTCAAGCCAAAAAAGACCTTGAAACAATTTCCCGAAAAAACCCGGAATTTGCCGAGATTGCAGAATTTCTGGGCGTCAAGGAAGGCGAAGTGGAGGAAATGGAACTTCGTTTGACTAATCGGGACTTTTCATTGGATGCCTACATTAGTGAGAATGATGATACCAGCCATATTAACTACTTGACATACGAGGGAGATAACCAGGAAACCATGCTCATCAAGAAAGAAGAAACGGCGCTTGTCAAGAGGGATATTGCCGGTGCTCTCTCAAAACTCAATGACAGGGAAAATTATATTATTCAGAACCGGGTTATGGCAGATAATCCTCTGACCCTACAAGAAATTGGTGACCACTACAATATTACGAGAGAACGTGCTCGACAAATTGAAAAGCAAGCTTTGAAAAAACTGCAAAAAGCTATCCCCTATCTCGGGAAAGAGCCTGATCTTCTGGAAATCTAAGTAAGATCATCGGATCTGGCAAGATTTTCAAAGCAAGTGTATTTTTCCAAAAAGGCCAATTTCGCGGTTCCCGTGGGCCCATTTCGCTGCTTCCCGATAATGATTTCTGCTATCCCCTTTTCTGGATTGCCTTCCGCCTTATTGTAAACTTCATCTCGATATATAAAGGCAATTAAATCGGCATCTTGCTCAATGGCCCCAGATTCCCGTAAATCGGCCATCTGGGGCCGTTTGTTGAGCCTATCCTCTACTTTTCGATTAAGCTGTGAAAGAGCAACGACGGGAACACTCAACTCCTTAGCAAGGGCTTTCAAAGAACGGCTGATTTCCGATATTTCCTGTTCCCTTGAGTCTCTAGCCCCCCTACTCCTCATGAGCTGGAGATAATCGAGAATGATTAGGCCAAGCCCAGCCTCTGCCTTCAGGCGTCTCGCCTTTGCTTTCATTTCCAAAACCCCAATGGCAGGTGTATCGTCAATATAAATAGGCGCTTCTGAAAGCTTTCCTGCCGCCGTAGTCAGCTTAGGCCAATCCGTTTCTCCCAGAAATCCCTTCCTCATTCTCTGTGAATCCACTTTAGCTTCCGAAGCCAGCAGACGGATCGCCAATTGCTCTTTAGCCATCTCCAGGGAAAATATAGCAACAGGAATGTTTCCTTCCAATGCCGCATATCTGGCAATATTAAGGGCAAATGCGGTTTTGCCCATACTGGGCCTTCCAGCAATAATGACCAGATCCGAGTTCTGAAGACCGGAGGTCAGTTCATCAATTTTCTGAAACCCCGTGGGAACACCGGTTACCAATTCCTTACGTTCATATAGCTTTTCTATCGTTTTAAAACTGTCTTTGACGATATCCTTGATCGAAAAGAAGGCTGGCCTGATCTTGTTTTCCGATATTTCAAAAATGGCGTGCTCGGCTTCATCAAGCACATGATCGACATCGGCTCCGGCATCATAACTCTTGGTCAGGATTTCCGTTGCCGTCCCAATAAGGTTACGCAAAATGGCCTTTTCCTTCACAATTTTTGCGTAGTGAGCTACATTCGCCGCAGAGGGAACATTATCCACCAAAGAAGCCAAATAAACCACCCCCCCTACATGCTCCAATTGCTGTTTATCTTTGAGAGCACTGCTTAGTGTAATTAAGTCGGTGGGCTCATTTTTGTCTGAAAGTTCAATAATAGCCGCAAATATCTTGCGATGGGCTTCGCTGTAAAAAGCCTTTACGTCGAGTATTTCCAGAACTTCATTCAACGCGTGATTATCCAGCAATATACCGCCTAGAATGGACTGCTCCGCTTCGATATTCTGGGGAGGAATTTTATGGAGGGAAGCATCAATGTCTTTCACGAGCCACACCTTAAGCTTCTGCGACGACAACGACCTTTATCTGCGCTGTTACTCCGGAATGCAGTTTAACCCTAACAGGAAACTCGCCAAGGGACTTAATGGGCTCCTCCAATAAAATACTCTTCTTGTCAATTTCGATTCCCTGGTCAAAGAGCGCTTTTTCTATGTCTTTTGCGTGCACGGATCCGAACAACTTATTCTGTTCCCCTACACGCTGTGAGATTGTACAAACCATATCAGAGATTTTTGTCGCCAACTCTTCAGCTTTTTTTCTTTCCTTCTCACCCCTCTGAATAATGCGCATCCTTTCGTGTTCCAATGCACGGATATTTTTAATGTTCGCCTCCACGGCAACCCCCTTCGGAATTAAAAAATTACGGGCATATCCATCGGAAATTTTTACCGTATCCCCCGCTTTTCCAAGGGATTCCACGTTTTCTTTCAAAATAACCTTCATCTCAACCCTCCTAAAATATAATTCAACAAACACACTAAAAACTATATGGGTTTTTTATTCACTTTTCTAAGAAGTCTGTATATCAGCCCGTTACAATCAGAAGCAATAGAAAAAAAGCTCTCTGTGAAAAAACGGCTAATCCCTCAATTCTGTCAGCTCTTAAGCAATAATAAAGAACAGGCAGAGGGACAAAAACGAGCAGGATAGAACCCGCGAAGGGAACAATCAGGATGACAAGATACAGTAAAGAACGAATGATAACATCTTTGAATGATTCGCGTTTAGAAAAAAGACCCTCATTTTACAAAATTTAGACTCATCATTGTTAATCTGCTTATCTCTATTTTGTCAGCCTTCTGATACTACAAAGGGGAGAAGCGCAATCACTCGCGCTCTTTTGATTGCTACAGTTAGCTCTCTTTGATGTCCGGCACAGTTTCCGGTGATCCTCCGAGGCATAATCTTGCCTCTTTCTGTAAGAAAATCTCTCAGCAGTATGTAATTTTTATAATCGATCTTCAAATTTGAATCATTACAAAATTTGCAGAATTTTTTCTTATGGAAGAACTTTCTATGAGGTCTTGGCGCGCTGGAATTTCTAGTTGGCATCGTCATTTTCTATTCTTCTACCTCCTTCGCATCCTTTTCAGTTTTTTCAGAAACAGCGGCATTCACTTCTATTTCATGGGTTACATTAACTCCTGAATTGCCTTTAACTGTTTTATCTTTTGAAGCTGCGTGAAGTTCTTCCTTTTGAGCGCTTTTTATTTCTTCTTCAAGCGCCTGAATATCCACTGTATCGGCAATTTTAACTGTCATATATTTTAATACACGATCATCGATTTTGAGGTTTCTTTCCAACTCTGTTACTAAAGCGCTCGTACCGGCATAATCCATCAAGATATAAAAACCATTTGCATGTTTCTTGATCTCATACGCCATCTTTCGCTTTCCCCACTTATCGATCTTCAGCAACATTCCCTTCATTCTTTCAATGATGTTTTCATAGCGTTCGATCACCTTTTGACTCTCATCATCGCTCAGACCGACAGGGATAATAAATACAGTTTCGTACCTTTTCAAAACGCCACCTCCTTTCGGCTCTAAAGCCCGACAAACAGATTCGGGCAAGGAGTCCTCTCTATATGGGATTTTAATACGGGCGCCCTTATTTATGATACATTTAAATATAAATCAAGTTTTTTATAAAAAATTATTGACAATGCTGCCGTGTTAAGCTACGGAACAAAATTGGTTAATCTCATCCCAAGTGAGAAATTTTATGGGAATCTTGGCAAGAGCGGGCTTTTATTATATAAATTTGATGAACTCGTAAAAAGTCCCAATTGTCACCCTGAGCTTGTCGAAGGGTGAACATAAATAATTGATATTACGTCATGGTTCGACAGAGCCTGTCCTGAGCTGGCCGAAGGGCTCACCATGACAAAACCCGCGAATTTTGACTTTTTACGATTTTGTCAAATTTACAAAACGGAGAGGAGAAACATTAATGAAGGTAAAAGATTGTATCGCGGTTGTTACTGGCGGAGCATCTGGGTTAGGAGAAGCTACTGTTCGCGCTTTGGTAAGTTGCGGAGGGCGTGCATGTATGTTCGATCTCCAGGATGAAAAAGGAGAGGCGCTGGCGAAAGAACTGGGTAAAGGCGCCATATATGCCCACGTGGATGTTGCCGATGAAAAGAGCGTTCAGGCGGGTATCAATAAGGCGAAAGAAACCTTTGGCGGCATCAATGCCGCGATTAATTGCGCAGGCATCGGGGTTATGGGAAAGTTGATTGGTAAAAACGGCCCGACTCCTTTGGATCATTTCAAAAAGGTGCTGGATGTTAATTTGATAGGTGTAATAAATGTGACCAGGTTGGCTGTGGAGCAGATGATGAAAAATGAGCCGTTTGAAGATGGCGAAAAGGGTGTTGTTATCAATACTGCTTCCGTTGCCGCATTCGAGGGGCAGATCGGTCAGGTGGCATATTCTGCCTCTAAAGGTGGAATTGTAGGCATAAACCTTCCGCTGGCCCGAGAGTGTTCTGAATACGGAGTTAGGGTGAATACAATTGCTCCTGGAATATTCGAGACACCCATGATGGCATCATTGCCGGAGAAGGTTCGCGCTGCGCTCGGTCAGATGGTGCCATTTCCGAAGCGCCTCGGATATCCTTCTGAGTTTGCTCAACTGGTGTTGCATCTTATTGAAAACATAATGATAAACGGTGAAGTTATCAGACTTGATGGCGCCATCCGCATGCAGCCGAAATAGTACCATGCTTGTTCAGTTACGGCTGGAGGTGGATTATATACACTTCAAGTGTCAATAATAACCGGTTGATTTGCAACAAAAATCAAGGAGGCTTCATGGGATATAACACCATTCTTTACGAAAAGAAAGATCGTGTGGGTATAATCACGCTAAACAGACCTAATGCTATGAATGCTTTAAATAGCAACGTGTTGGAAGATTTAAGTAATGTCATGGATGAAATTGCGGCCGATGATGATGTAAAGGTAGTAATCATCACGGGAGGAAATGAAAAATTCTTTGCAGCCGGCGCAGATATCAAAGAACTGGAGTCCCTTACCACACCTGTTGAGGCGCATCGTTTCTCTTTGAAAGTACAGGGGGTTCTCAACAAGATTGAAAACCTTGAAAAGCCGGTCATTGCCGCGATAAGCGGTTACGCGCTTGGAGGTGGCTGTGAAATGATCATGGCTTGCGATATCCGCATAGCGGCGGAAAACGCGGTATTCGGTCAACCTGAAATAAAAATAGGCGTGATCCCAGGAGGCGGCGGAACACAGCGGCTTCCCAGAATCGTAGGTCTAAGCAAGGCGAAGGAGCTTCTATACACCGGTGACCCGATGAGCGCCGATGATGCATTTAGGGTAGGATTAGTCAGTAAGGTTGTACCTGTTGAAGCGCTGATGGCAGAGGCGGCAAATCTGGCGAATAAGATTGCGCGCCAGCCCGGCATCGCCTTGAAGACAACGAAACGTGTCTTGAATAATGGCATGAATGTCAGCAATATAAACTCAGCTCTTGAATATGAATCGCAGGGTTTCGAGAACCTTTTTTCGACAGAGGATCAGAAAGAGGGAATGAAGGCCTTTATAGGAAAAAGGAAGCCGATCTTTAAGGATAAATAGCACAAGAAACGAATGGTTGAAATTTTAGGCCCATGTCGCTTCCCCAAATTTTCAAGAAAAGCTGGGGGCGCAATTTGTTTGCGCTGACAGAGACGCGTAAATTACAAGGAAAAAACGTTGGGGCAGCTATCGTATACAAAAATGATGGCATAAGAAATTCCACCAAACATAATCAATTTTATAGGAGGTAAACGTGAGAAGAGTTGCTATCGTTGGCGGGGGACACACGGATTTCGTGTTTGAATCGCCGAAAACGGGTAAGGAGTTGTTTGCTGAGGCGGCTATGGAAGCCATAAATACGTCAAATTTAAAACCAAAAGATATACAGGCTATATATTGCGGTAATGGATTGAGTGATTTTTCTGAGGGACAAGTCATGATACAATCTTATGTCGCCGATGATATAGGGTGCTTTAATGTTCCTGCCACAAGGTTTGAGGGCGCATGCGCTTCGGCAACCCTGGCAATTAGAGACGCTGCCATGTGGGTTGCTTCCGGTACGTATGAGATAGTGCTGGTCGGCGGCACGGAAAAAGCTACGGCTTTGGGCACCCCTCTTGCGACCAGGACATTTGCCATGGCGCATGACAGCCGATACGAATCTCCAACAGGCCTCACCTTTCCTGCTTATTTTGCCATGCTTGCGCATCTTTATTCTTTAAAGTATAATATACCACTTGCAAAGCTCAAGGAGCAGATGGCGATGGTGTCGGTTCAATCTCATGAATACGGCGTAAAAAATCCGCATGCCCAATTTAAGAAGGAAATAACAATCGAAAAGGTGCTGAGCGGGTTCACAGTTGCTTCGCCACTCCAGTTGCTTGATTGTTGTCCTTTTTCTGATGGAGCGGCTGCTCTTGTCCTGGCTTCTGAGGATGTGGCAAAAAAGCTTACCCCCAAACCGGTTTACATTGTTGGCACAGGTCAGGCATCATCCGGAAGGATGGGCTCTCAGTACAAGTATTTGCCAAGAATCAGGGCGCGGGAACTAGCGGTTAAACAAGCTTATGATATGTCAGGTCTGGGGCCGAAAGATATAGATGTCTGCGAACTTCACGATTGTTTCAGTATCGCAAGCATCATTGCGGCAGAATCCCTCGGGTTTGCCGACTTCGGAAAAGGTGGCTATCTCTGGGAAAAAGGTGAAACCAGGATAGGAGGTAAGATACCTATAAATATTTCAGGAGGCTTGAAATCTAAAGGACATCCGATCGGAGCGACCGGCGCTTCTCAGACTTATGAGGTTGCAAAGCAGTTGAGAGGAGAATTAGCGGATCAAGGAAGGCAAGTGGAAGGGGCCAAGGTAGGGCTAGTGGATACTTTGGGTGGAGATGGGATACTTTGCGATCTGATCTTAAAGGTTGATTGATGGTCAATAATGTAAGTCCGCAGGGAGGAAGATGAAGATGGAATATAAGCTTACTTTTGGAAAATACAATGAAGCGTTGAAGCGCAATAAGTTGCTGGGATTGAAATGCAAGGATTGTCAAACAATTACCTGCCCGCCAAAGATGACATGTGGGGAGTGCGCCGGAGTCGATCTAGAGGTTACAGAGTTGGGCGGTAAGGGCAAGATCGTAACCTTCACGACCTGTTATGTGGCCCCCGAAGGCAGGGAAAACGAAGTTCCTTATACCATTGTTATGGTTGAGCTCGATGAGGGTCCCTGGATACTAGGAAACCTGATTGACATTGATCCATTCAGGGTAGGAATGGAATTGATCGGGAAAAGGGTAAAATTGGGGCACAAAGTTTTTATTGGAGACAAGTATTCCAATGGCGATGCCGCAAGGCCGCTATTTAGCTTTGCAGATTAACAATTAATATCGTTATTCCGAACGAACGCGAGGGATCTTTAATATCCGCAAAGGATTTCTCGCTTCGCTCGGAAGAATACAAGGCGTATATAAAATACGCCAAGGTGCGCCGCAATCTCCTTGGTGGTATATCTGTACTTTTCAACATATCTTCAGCGTCTTATGATCATTTCGAGCAGCCATTATTTTCATGTAAGGCTGCTATCAGTATAATATCAATAGAGTTGTGATACGATTGATAATCGCGCAGGTTCTTTTGTAAGATTATCTTCACCAATAATGCTTTGTGCCCGAAGAACCTCCTATTTAATGCAAGCCAGGTTTTTTATAAAAAATTATTGACAATGCTGCTGCGTTAAGCTATGAAACTGACTGGTCAGTCAGTCCTGTAAATGAGGGATTTTATGGGAACATTGGCAAGAGCGGGCTTTTAAAATTTATGAAAGGCAGCGGAGGAGTATTAACGAAGGTAAAATCGCGGTTGTTACCGTGTGGAGCATCTGGATTAGAAGAGGCTACTGTTCGCGCTTTGGTAAGTTGCGGATGTGGATGTGTTTTCGATATCAGCATGGAAAAGGAGTAAATCATGGCAGAAAAAAAGAAGGTTATTAAAAGACTCAAAACAATGTACCCGCTGCGTGGGCTTGTCGATAAGATGTTTGAAAAGGCTGTAGAGTACAGTCATGAAGGCAAGCCTGTGGCATGGTGTATGGTTAACTGGTGGGGCGGCGATTCTCTCCTCCGGGCGATGGACGTCGCCTGTATCTACCCCGAAGATTACGGCGCTGTCTGCGCCGCCGCCGGTGTTGCTCAGACCTACTTGGAACGCTGCAACTCGGATGGTTTCCCTGATCATATATGTGGTTATGCCCGTAATTGTCTTGGATATGCTTCTTTAATGAAAGCTCAAGGTGGAATACCCGCAGGGGCTCCTATGGGAGGCATGCCCAAGCCTTCATTGCTGGTTGGTTCGGGTTATTTTTGTGACACTAGATTTAAGTGGTTTCAAGCGTTGGGGCGCTATATGGATGCTCCATTATGGCTGCTGGAAATGCCTCATCCGGGCGTGCCTGAAAGTCTTGGCAAAGACTCTGAAAAATACATCATCAGGTTCATGGTTGAGGAGCTTAAAAAATTCGTAGCATTTCTAGAACGCTCACTGGGTAAAAAGATGGACTGGGACAGGCTGGATGAAATTGTCAGCGACACCATTGAGATGAACCGTGTATGGTGGGAAGTTAATGAGTTGCGTAAAGTCAAACCCTGCCCCGTGCACTCGCGTGATTTCTGGAGCTGCATGCCGGCTGCGCTTTACCAAGCTGGAGATCCGAAGGAAACGACCATTCTATACAAGAATATGTACGATGAAGTAAAGGGCATGATAGATAGAGGTGAAGCAGCGGTGCCAAACGAGAAATTCAGACTGGCCTTCGCTGAACTCCCGCCATGGCATAGTTTGGGTTTCTTTGACAATCTGGCTGAACGGGGCTGGAATTGCGTTGTCGAAAGCTGGGCATACCATCCACCACAGTTCATTGATTTAAGCCAGTATAAGGACCCTCTGGAGCGAGTGGCCAGACATACTTTCCAGTATTTTGCCGGCTTTTTCAAACATGCACACGAGGCAGGCGAAGAACTAGGCTACTTCGGCTACCCTTATATTGAGTATGTAAAAAACTATAAATGTGATGGTTTTTTGGCTCATCCACTTTTGACATGCCGTACCGCAACAAATCATCTTATGTATGTTCAGGATCGACTGATGCAGAAACTAAAGGTTCCCAGCCTGTTTATGGAAGGTGATATCATTGATTACACGCTGTTCAACCCGGATGAAGTATTAAGAAAAGCGGATGCATTTGAAGAGGCAATGCTCCATTATCGTGATGTGCGCAAGAAGGAAGGCCTCGATTGGTAAAGGCGCTTCGGATGTTACAGGAAGGAGGATCAATGTCAGAGCATAATCTTAAGGGAATTGCAAAGGCGCAAAAAATCTATAGTGACAGATCTCAGAGAGTTAAGGAGCTTAAAGTAGCGGGCGCACAAATATTAGGTTATATGTGCATATACCCGGTGGTGGAAATTATTTCCTCATTTGATCTGGTGCCTTACCGTATATTTGGCAGCATTGAAGAACCGATAACTAAGGCAGACAATTGTTTACCTACCTGCGTTTGCCCTTTTCTGCGCAGCGCCTTAGATTTAGGGCTGAAGGGGAAATATGATTTTCTGGATGGGGTGGTAATGGCGCATCCATGCGAAGTGGCTGAAAAACTGGCTCACATATGGCGCACTTATATGGATCCTGTTTATTCTTTCTATATTGATACACCGCACGCCACGAGGGAAGCGGCAATTGAATACCACAAGGAATCGCTGAAAGACTTTCAAAAAAGTCTGGAGGTGTTCCTGGGGAAAGGGGCATCGTCAGAAAAACTAAAAAAGACTATCGAAGACTATAATGAGCAGCGAGCTTTGGTGCGTGAGCTATATGACCTGAAAAAACCCGATCCACCGCTCATTTCGGGAGTGGAAACGATTGAGGTGTTGGAGTCTTTGATGAGTATTCCCGTCAAGGAAGGCAATGAGTTAATCAGAGATGTAATTGAGGAAATCAAGGAACGCCGGGGCGGCCCTGCGAAGGGCGCCAGGGTGCTCATTTGGGGAAGCATCATAGATAGTATCGCTGTCGTTAAACTGATCGAGGATCTGGGTGCGAATGTGGTTATGGATGACACGTGTGTGGGCAGCCGCTTCTTCTTTCCAGACGTGGAGACAACCGGAGACCCCTTAGATAAATTGGCGCGCCGGTATCTTGTCGATTTGAAATGTCCGCGCACCTTTATCGAATCAGGAATTGAGGCAGGGAAAAAAGATTATGCGGAAGACCTCGCCCTCAGGTTTGGATATCTCGGTGATTATGTCAAACAATGGAACATCAAAGGCGTTGTCCTTTATGCTCTACGGTTTTGTGACACCCACGCTTATGAAGTTGTCTCAGTCAAAGATTATTTAAGCAGTTTGGGTATTCCCAGCATATACCTGGAACACGATTACAGCGCGACATCCCTGTCGCCATTAAAAACTCGTGTTCAGGCATTTCTAGAAACTTTAGGCTACTAAAAAAATGTATTTTGCCGGCATTGATATAGGTTCAACCATGACTAAGGTGGTAGTTCTCGATGAGGGGAATGCCGTTTTAGCCCAGATTATCGGACCCACAGGCGCCGAACACCGCCGACTGGCCAACAAAGTGATGGAAGAAGCCTTGCTGCAGGCCGGTTTATCCTTCGAGCAGATGACTGTGATTATCGCGACCGGATATGGCAGATTTAATGTTCCCTTTGCCGACCGTCAGGTAAGCGAACTGAGCTGCCATGCCAGGGGAGTAAGCATGTTGTTTCCAAACTCAAGGACGATCATTGATATCGGTGGACAGGATGCTAAAGGCATAAAGGTAAAAAACGGCAAGTTGCTTGAATTCGTCATGAATGACAAGTGTGCGGCAGGAACAGGCAGGTTCCTTGAGGTTACCGCCAAGACTTTGGGGTTAAGGATGGAAGAATTCGGTGAAATTTCACTGAAATCTACCCGTAAAGTTGCTATCAGCAATATTTGTACAGTTTTCGCTCAAAATGAAATAATAGACCACCTATCCAAAGGGATCGCCCTGGAAGATATCCTGGCTGGGTTGCATAGCGCCATAGCCGGCCGGGTAATAAGCATGGTCAAAAAGCTTAACATAGAACCTGACGTTGTCCTTACAGGAGGTGTAGCTAAAAACGCTGGCGTCGTCAAAGCATTTGAGGAAAAGCTGGGTTTTTGTGTTTTCGTTCCGGAAGAACCACTCATAACAGGGGCGCTGGGAGCCGCTATCCTGGGCAAGGAGTCGGCTCATGAATATCTACTTGAAGGCAAACCGATTTCAAGTAAAGAGCGTATTTTAAAAGAAGTTGCTTTCTACGGATAAGTTAGATTGGAATACTTTTTAGGTATTGACATCGGTTCAAGACTGACAAAGGGAGTCCTTATTGAAGGAAATAAGATAAAGGCTCAAAAATTATGCTCTTCAGGGACCAACTACCATTCAACGGCGCAAAGATTGAGGCAGGAGCTGTTGGCGGAAGCCTCTGTTTCTCCAGAAGAGATATCTTATACCGTGGCTACCGGCTTTGGAGCACAGAGCGCTTCCTTCGGTAATCAGCAATCCGATGAACTTCGCTGCTGCGCAAGAGGAATTAATTTGATTTTTCCTCAGGTAAGAACGATTATTGATATCGGCAGCATATCCTCCCGGGTGATCAGGATTGATGAACATGGACGAATCGTTAATTTTGCGATCAGCGAAAAGTGCGCCGCCGGAAGCGGCTACTTCATGGAAATATTGGCGAACGTTCTGCGCGTGGAACTTCAGGATATTGGCCCGCTTTCCCTCAAGGCAGACAATCCCGTAAGATTCTCTACGGGATGTGCTGTTTTTAATGAATCTGAAGCTATTTGTATGGTATCGGAAGGTTTTTCTAAAGAGAACATATTGGCTGGGGTGCATAAGGCGCTGGCGACCAAGATATCCTCTTTAATTAACAGGATACAACTTAAACAGTCCTGTGCCGTCTGTGGAGGCGGGGGACTTAATGTCGGGTTGATAAAAGCTTTGGAAAGAGAAATGGGAATCGATCTGCTGGTTCCGGAACAACCCCAAATTATTACCGCGCTGGGCGCTGCTTTAATCGCACAGAAGATTGCCGAAGAAGAAACCCATGCCAATACTGCCGGCGAAAAGAAATTTACCGACATAGGCTAAAACGTGAGGAGAATATTCTTAGATAATTATGAAATTAGTAAATAAAATCTTAAGAGGCGACGTTGGCGCCGCTTCCAGACTTATGAAAGATATTGAGGACGAAGCTCCCGATGCTACCGATGAGTTAAAGAAACTATACCCTCACACCGGCAAGGCGTATGTTGTTGGAGTTACCGGCGCCCCGGGAGTTGGGAAGAGCACTTTGATCGACACTTTGATTAAGGTTTTCTGTCAAGGCGCTATGAAGGTCGGCGTCATCGCGATTGACCCTTCTAGTCCTTTTACAGGCGGAGCTATCCTGGGAGACAGGATAAGAATGAAATATTTCAGCAAAGATCAAAGCGTATTCATACGCAGTATAGCTACAAGAGGATGGACCGGCGGGTTGTCGAAGCATACCCTCAGTATGATTCATGTGATGGACGCAATGGGCAAGGACATTGTTCTCGTCGAAACCGTCGGCTCGGGGCAGGTGGAAATAGACATTACCAAAATTGCAGACACCTCAATAGTTGCCTTGTGTCCAGGAGGCGGTGATGAAATTCAAACTATGAAAGGGGGTATTTTAGAGGCAGCCGATATTCTTGTGGTTAATAAAGCGGATAGAGAAGGCGCGGATGATCTGAAGTTGAAATTGGAAATTATGATTAACAGGAGGATATATTCGCCCGACCAATGGAAGCCTGGTGTATTTCTTACGCAAGCGTCAAATGGTGCAGGCGTTGCAGAATTGATGGAGGAAATTTTTAGGCATAAGGATTTTCTTATTACCTCCGGCGGGCTTCGCGCCAACCGCGAGAAGAGGGCAAGGATCGGATTGCACGAAGCGATTAGAAGTTATGTAGAAAACTATATATCTGAAAAGATCGCTAATAATACTTATTTGGATAACTTAATAAGCGATATAGCGGAAAGAAAAACCGATCCTTATTCGGCGGTTTCGGAAATTACTGACAAACTTATAGGAACGACGATAAAGTAATAAAAAATAGGAGGAATGTAAATGAGTAATCAAAGAACTACAAAGGACATCCTTCAAGAAGCAGCGAAGAATGAGGCAAGAATCCCCCTGTACAATCCCAAAGCGCTGGAGGCGATTAGAGAAGAATTTGAAAAGTGGAAGGCCACCTCTGTCCGTGAGCAGGAGAGAAAGAACTGGGCGGTTACACCTTTTGCTATTATGGGAGATGAAATTCCCCGAAAGCTGCTCTACACCCCTCTGGAAGTAGCTGATCTTGATTATGTTCATGATCTGGGTTTTTCTGGTGACGAACCTTACACCAGAGGCATTCATGCAAACATGTATCGTGGCAGAAATTTTACTATCAGACCTCTGCCGGGCGCCGGCTCACCAGAAGAGATGAACAGCAGGTACAAATTTCTTATCAGCCAGGGCGCTACCGGGCTTAGCGTAGCTCTTGATTTACCCTCAGTGCAAATGTTCGATTCCGATGAACCCGAATCAAGAGGAAACGTGGCGGTAGTCGGCGTGCCCGTCGATTGTGTCCAAGACTGGGAAGTTATCTTTAAGGATATACCGATTGATAAGGTTAGCGTTTCCATTGTTACCCACTACCCAAGGAACACGGCCATTTTATTTCCCATGTATTTGGTAATGGCGGAGAAAAGAGGGATCCCCTGGGATAAGCTGCCGGGCAGTGTGCAGAATGATTTCATTATGGAAAATGTAGTGCGAGGCGCCATCGAGTATATACCGCCTAGAGATTGCTTCCGAATACAGTGCGACAATATCGAGTTTATCAGAAAGGAAGTGCCCCTCTGGAACTATATTACACTCAATGGATATAACCTGCGGGAGAATGGGACGTCAGGGATTACTTCTATAGCCGTGGCTATGGCAAACGGCATTGCCATCATAGATGATATGAAAAGACGCGGTCACGATGCCGACTGGGTGGGAGAGCGGATTGCCTTCTTTTGGTCATTCGGCAACGACTTCTTCAGTGAGATTGCAAGCCTGCGAGCGGCAAGAAGGCTATGGTACAAGATTATGAAGCATAGATTCGGCGCGAAAAACCCAAGGTCTATGCTGCTGAGATGCCATATTCAGACTTCGGGCATTTCACTTACCAGAGAAGAACCGCTGAACAACATTATCAGAGCTGCCTATCATGCATTGGCTGCGGTGCTGGGTGGAACACAATCTCTGCATGTCGATACCTATGACGAAGCCTATTCGGTTCCTTCCGAAAGAACACTCATGCCTTCTGTGCAGACTCAGCACATCATCGAAAGCGAAACGCAGACTACCCTGACCGTTGATCCACTGGCGGGATCTTTCTTTGTTGAATCTCTGACCAATGAAATAGAGGAGAAGGCGCTTAATGAATTGGCCGAGATAGAAGAAATGGGAGGCATCGTCAATGCCGTGGAATCAGGTTGGCTGCATAACAAGATAGCCAGGTTCACCGAACGTGAGCAGCAGCAAATCGAAAAGGGCATAAAGAAGGTTGTCGGACGTAATGTGCATCAATCTACCGATGCGGAATTGCCTACCATCGAAGTAAGCGAATATGACGAAGGGAAAGCTTCCCGTATGATCGAAAAACTAAGGAAGCTTAGGAAGGAAAGAGACAACGCCAAGGTAAATAAATGTCTTAAAGAACTCAGAGACGCTTGTAAACGCGGAGATAACGTTACCTACTATACACTTGAGGCAGCAAGAGCTAACGCCACCGAAGGTGAATTACGCCAAGCGTTCACTGATGCCTTTGGGACATGGAAACCGCCAATGTAAAAAATGTACATACTATAATTGATACTAAAAATTCCACAAATAATGATCTTTGCTGCAAGATCGGAAGGAGACAATAAATATGAAAGGACAAAAGAGAATCAAGGTGTTGATGGCGATGCCGGCATTGGAAAGCCATACTAGGGGACTCTTTACCGTAGCCAGCATGTTTAGAGACGCCGGTATGGAGGTGGTGCTATTAGGCAATGAGCTTCCTGAACGCATAGTAGATACAGCCTTGCAGGAGGCTGTTGACGTGGTGGGCATTAGCACGTACTGTGGTTCACCGGTAGTTTTTGGCAGAGATCTGCTAAAATATGCTGAGGATAAAGGCATTAAAAAGAACACGGCCTTTATAATTGGCGGCATATTCCCACCCAAGGATGAACCTACCCTAAAAGAGATGGGTTTCTGCGGTGTTTTTCCTCCAGGACCCGGGGCAACAAGAGAGAAGATAATTGCCTGCGTGGAGGGGGCAGTAAAAAAATAGCTGGCATGATCAAGTGTTGATCCTGCTGTAACACAGCGAATAAACCAGGTTGAAAGTAAAAAGAGGCAGGGGAGAATTAGGTTCCCATTATCTATGGCTTCCCTGTCCGCGGTACTGAAGGTTGCAATAGAGTTCAAGATGCTTTCAAGAAACTAGGGCGCAGGAAAATAGATTACAAAAAGTGTTCAGAAATAAAAAAATGATGCACTCGTAAAAAGTCCCAATTGTCACCCTGAGCTTGTCGAAGGGTGAACATAAATAATTGATATTACGTCATGGTTCGACAGAGCCTGTCCTGAGCCAGCCGAAGGGCTCACCATGACAAAACCCGCGAATTTTGACTTTTTACGATTTTGTCAATAATGAAGAAGAAACACATTTTATTTGCCAAGCCACGCAAGGACTTCTTCTTTCTTCGGTATCTTGCCTGCTGCTTTCACCTCGCCATCAATAATAACCGAAGGAGTGGTAAACACTCCATATTCAGTAATCTTTTTTATATCCTTTACCTTCTCTATAGTTGCATTAATGCCTCTTTCTTCAACTGCTTCCTTTACTATTTTTTCTACCAACTGGCATTTTGTACATCCAGAACCAAGTATCTTAATATCCATTTTCATCTCCTCCTTTATTTGTCCTTATCCCATAAACCAGCCATAAGCCATGCCCGCAATTGCGGAGAGAACCATAACTATGGCGCAATAGACTACCGTCTTTTTAATCCCCATGATACCCAAAAGAGCAACCATGCTGGGCAGTGACAGAGCCGGCCCTGCCAACAGAAGCGCCAGCGCTGGGCCTTGTCCCATGCCCGATCCCAAAAGTCCCTGCAGGATAGGTATTTCTGTCAATGTTGCGAAATACATTAAAGCGCCGGCAATTGACGCAAATAAATTCGCCCAGACGGAATTGCCTCCCACGAGGGTTTTAATGATATGCTCCGGAATAAGCGCCTGATGACCGGGGCGACCCAAAAGGAAACCTGCAACCAGCACCCCTGCAAACAACAGGGGGAATATTTGTTTCATAAAACCCCATGTTGCATCAACCCAGTTGATTAGCTCCTCTTTTTTGAACCAGTTCTTTAGAATAAAGACAAATATCACAAACAGGATAACCACAATGTACCACTTGGCAGCAAATATCGCCGCCCATATGCCCATTTCACCTGCTGCCGGTTTGGCAAATGCCGCAAAGACCAGGATAAGAACCATTACCAGCATATACAGGGCATCTTGCAATAGCGTCCTGGGCCTGTCTTCTTCATGAGGTAAATACATGGGACCGGAAGAACGATGGGCATCATCCTTACGGAAGATATAGGCCATCAAAAGCCCCGTCACTATGGCAAAAACGATGGCGCCCATTGCTCTAGCTAAACCAAGTTGCCAGCCAAGCACCTTGGCCGTCAGCACGATTGCTAGAACATTGATCGCTGGACCGGAATAGAGGAAAGCGGTGGCCGGACCGATCCCTGCGCCTCTCGTGTAAATTCCCGCAAACAAAGGCAGAACGGTGCATGAACAAACGGCTAAAACCGTTCCTGATACCGAGGCTACGGAATAGGACAGAATTTTGTTAGCCGCGGCGCCGAAATATTTCAGAACGGAAGCCTGTGAAACAAACACGGCAATCGCGCCGGCAATAAAAAAAGCCGGTATTAGGCAGGTCAGGACATGCTGCCTGGCGTATTCCTGAAGCATCATAAAAGCTTCGAGACCTGCCTGTCGAACAATGGAATGTTCCCAAGGGACATAATAGGCGAGCACAAAAGCAATAATGATAAACAGTAATTTAGTTCGTTCCTTCAAATGTTTTTCCACTTGTGGCAGCTAATGAAAAGACAATTGCCCAAGCCCCCTGATAAACATCTCCACGGCTACTGTGGTTAAAAGCATTCCCATTAAACGCTCGATTGCCGTCAGCCCCCTTTTGCCGAACAATTTGCTGATGCCGTTTGAAAGCAACAATATAAAAGCCGAAGCGGACCACGCGCACAGCAAAGCAAGCAACCACTCCAGCCACCGCGATGGCTCACGCGCCATAAGGAGTAAAATGATCGTTATCGCCGACGGGCCGGCAATTAAGGGAATCGCAAGAGGGAAAACCATAGGTTCCCCTTCCTCAAGTCGACCAAAAATGTCTTCCAGATCTGTAAAAATCATCTTGATGGCAATCAGAAAAAGAATGACTCCCCCTGCAATGGACAGAGAAGGTTCAGAAATTCCCAGGAACGCCAGGATGTACCGGCCGCTGAAAAGAAATATAACCAGTACCAAAAGCGCAATGAAAAGCTCCCTCATAATGATCCTTTTCTGCCGTCGCTGATCCGTATTTTTTAGAATACATAAAAAAAGGGGAATATTCCCGATGGGATCAATAACAAGAAATAGCAGCATAGCAGCGGAAAATACCGTCATAAATACAGCGGCCTCTTAACAGATATTGTACACTTTATCCACCAAAACAAAGTTTAGCCGCGTTTTGATGGTTGGTTGGGTTTAACGCCATATTTCTTTTCTCTGGCTCTTCCCCACCAGCAGCCCCCTGAGGTCAATAGCATCTCTATTTTCTGGATGAACTGTGCAATTTTGTTACCTTTTCTCGCATTTGTACAAATGGGACATCCTATCTCACAGTAATCAGGATCACTGGGGTAAAAAATAGGCATTTTCCAACCCATCCATCCGTATTTGTTTTTACCCATAATCTTCGCCCTCCTCTTGTTGTACAGTTCGCTAAGGATATTTTCGCGTACTGCTTTATGTATAAGTACCCTGATCTCTTTTCGCATCTTAATATAACTCAATTAAATTCAAATGTCGATCTCCATAAACGAAAAATAGATTAATAAAAAAGAGAATTATCCCTTGACATTTCCATGCCTTTATTCTGGGGATAAGGCTAAACTCTCCCAAAATGCTTTTATCGGAAGACTTACACAATGGTTGCCTAAAAGACTGAACTTTCTAAGCCAAAGGAGGTGTGGATACGTGATGATTTGTGCCATCGATTAAAATCACTCGCAGCTTGATTAATGAATCATCTCCAATTATATTATAAAAGAAAGAAAGACCAAAAACCCATGACGAAAAAACAGATGGAACAGACGACTGCCCAATCTGAATTATTATCCAACGCACAATTCCGCAATGGAACGGCACGTCTTGTCGAAATAGTTTCGGAGCTGGCAAGGGAAACACACCCGCATCAGCGGTTTCAAGTCACTCTGGATAGTGATTTCGAGCGTAACCTGGGTTTAGACTCTCTGGCGCGTGCGGAACTTATCATTCGCATCGATCATGACTTTAGGGTTAGTTTGCCTGCAAGAGCACTGAGTGAGGCAAGAACACCGCGTGATTTGTTGCAGTTTCTCGCCGAGGCATCAACGGTTTCCATTAAGGCCGGACAAGAATTTTTGCCTCTAGCGCAAGAGGAGGCTTCCGCTGCGCCCATACAGGCACAGACGTTGATCGAGGTTTTAAACTGGCACCTTAAGCGGCATCCGAATCGCCTCCATGTTTTGCTTTACAATGACAAAGAAGAGCTGGAGCAAATATCCTATGCTATGCTGCATAACGAATCACAGGCCATAGCGGCTGGTTTAATCACCCGCGGTTTGCAGCCGAAGCAGACGGTGGCGCTGATGTTGCCTACCAGTCGCGATTATCTTGCAAGCTTCTTCGGAGTCCTGTTAGCAGGAGGAATCCCTGTGCCCATTTATCCCCCCGCTCGGCCAAGTCAAATCGAAGAGCACTTAAACCGCCATGCACGCATACTAAATAATGCTCAAAGCGTATATTTGATCACCATACCTCAAGCCAAACCTGTTGCCGCCATGCTTCAACGATCAGTGCCGTCCCTGCAGGCAATCACCACGCCTCACAATTTACAGAAAACACCCGAGCCCATTGTTCACCACGCCACGGCATCCGACCTTGCCTTGCTTCAATACACATCGGGCAGCACCGGTGATCCCAAAGGGGTTATGGTAACCCACGCCAACCTACTGGCCAATCTCCGCAGTATGGGAAAAGTTGCCCATATCACAAACCATGACGTTTTTGTCAGCTGGCTGCCGTTGTATCACGATATGGGACTGATCGGAGCATGGTTCGGTTCGCTTTATTTCGGCTTTCCGCTGGTATTGATGTCTCCACTGGCTTTTCTGACCCGACCGGTGCGGTGGCTGCAGGCTATCCACCGCCACCGTGGCACCATCTCGGCCGCGCCGAATTTTGCCTATGAGCTGGTATCGAAAAAACTGCGGGATGAAGATATAGTCGGCCTCGACCTCAGTTCATGGCGCATTGCCTTCAATGGAGCAGAACCTGTGAGTCCTGCCACGCTGGAGGCTTTTGCTGCACGATTCATCCCCTATGGACTAAAAAAAGAAGCCCTTGCCCCCGTTTATGGTTTGGCTGAGTGTTCCGTTGGTCTGGCCTTTCCGCCGTTTGGTCGCGGTCCTAAAATCGACACGATCTCCCGCAAGGCATTTGTATCCGATCAAATTGCAAAGCCGGTTGGCGAAAAGACGCAGGATGCCATGCAAATACCTGCTTGCGGTCGTGTGATTCCGGCACATGCCATGCGTGTTGTTGACGAAAATGACGTGGAACTGTCGGACCGCCATGTGGGTCGGCTTCAATTCAAGGGACCCTCCGCCACTCAAGGTTACTACCGCAATCAGGAGGCGACTCGAAAACTAATTTGGGGAGATTGGCGTGAAACGGGGGACTATGCCTATCTGGCCGATGGTGAAGTCTATCTTACGGGCAGAATCAAGGATCTCATTATACGTGGCGGCCGCAATATTTATCCTTATGAAATTGAAGAGGCTGTCGGCGAAATTTCCGGAATCCGCAAGGGTTGTGTAGCCGTTTTCGGCTCCATGGATATGGCCTCCGGCACAGAACGCCTGGTTATCTTGGCGGAAACAAGGGAACAGGACGAAAAGATCAGACAACAACTACGCAGCCGCATCAATGAAGTTTCATCGGACATCATTGACATGCCGCCTGATGATATCGTTCTAGCTCCGCCCTATACCGTCCTGAAGACGTCCAGCGGCAAGATCCGGCGCGCCGCCTGCCGTCAGATATATGAAGAGGGCTTGCTCGGAAAGCCCGGGTTTCCTCTCTGGAAACAAATGGCGCGCCTTTGGGCCATCGATTTTCGTTCCCGCATGACAAGAGCATTCCAAAAGATAAAAATAAAAGCTTACGGGAGTTATGTCTGGCTTATCTTCATCATGATAGGCATACCGGTATGGACAGCCGTTTCTGCCTTGCAGCGCCCCCGGATAGCTTATTATATCCTCCACTATGCGGCCCGTCTGTTACTTTTCCTTTCCGGAATCCGTTTACGGCCGTCTATCCAAAAACATATCCCACAAAGGCCCCATTTACTGGTCACCAACCACGCAAGCTATCTGGATGGGCTTATCATCCTGGCAGGGCTGCCTCCCCGCACGGCTTACGTCTTTGCAGCCAAACAAGAGCTTAAAAACAAATGGTTCACCCGCTATTTCCTCAATGGTATAGGCGCGCTGTTTGTGGAGAGATTTGATGCAAGGTTGGGAGTGGAAAGCGTGGATCAGCTTATTTCCATTCTTAACGCTGGACGGAGTGTTCTGGTTTTCCCCGAAGGAACTTTTTCATCGGAAACCGGCGTTCGCCCTTTTCGGATGGGGGCTTTTGTCGCTGCAGTCAGGGCGGGCGTTCCCATCGTGCCTGCCGGCCTTTGCGGCGTGCGGGCTATGCTGCGGGATAAAACATGGATGCCGAGGCATGGACATCCGCATTTAAAGATCGGAACAGTTCTTATGCCTGAAAGCAGTGAATGGTCGGAAGCTGCCCGTTTGCGGGACGCGGCTCGCGCGCAGATTATCGCCCTGTCGGGAGAGCCGGATTTGTTGACCAAATAAAAACTCTTGAAGAAATTTTAAGAGCTTTCTTTATCTTTTTTTCAATGTATTCTAGCTAGATAAAATCCTCTTACTGCCTGCGTCGTCCCTCGAAGGGGGGATCATCGAGTTCCACCTCAGGGTTCATGAGAACATCGGCATCTGTTGGCGTGAGTTAGGAAAGAGCTTAAAAAGCAATCTATACTTTTCCGATGCCCGCAGCGAGGGCAAAATCGGTGTCTGTTTTTTTAAAGCATTTTTTGGCAGATATTGGGCTTTGAGATTACTGGATATTATATCGTGATAACCTCATATATGGCCTTCGGTTGTCAAGGGAAAAACCTCTCCTAAAGATCGGAAAGAGGAAAGAGATATAATCCGTCCAAAAGTTAATGAAGCCTTGAGACCTTTGAATTTGTGATTAAATCGCCTTGCCGTCATTCCGTGCTTGACTTGAGCCTGCCCCGTACTTGATACGGGGGAATCCAGTGTTTTCAAGCCGTTATAGATTCCGCCCCGATTTTCATCGGGGTGACGCGTCGGAATGACGTGAGGGGCCGTTTTTCAAAGGTCTCGCCTTGACAAACGACCCTATGGTTCCGGCTTGCGTCTTCCGTCGCGAGTGTCAGTACGCTAAACGCGTCTGCACCAAACATCTATAGAGATTGACTGAATAGCCAAAGACGTTCTCTGACAATCAGTTTGCTGCCATTCGACAGCTTCAGAATATATTTCGGCGCCCTTATCCTGGCGCAGTCAAAGGAAAGCGGCTTAGATCAGAGAGCCATCCAGTTAGGGTGTCACTCGGGCAAGGGGCAGAACACGGATATCGTTTGATAAAGCATCATGTATCGGTCAATGGGAAAAAGGATGCCGCCAATCAAGCGCCATGAGCTTAGAGGCATTTGGTCCACTCTTTAAAGCAGTCAAGCTGCAAGCAGTAAATAAAGAGAATCAGGTCCGCTGAAAGAATCTCAGTTAGACGACAAGCTGACATCCTTAATCCCAGGATCATTGGCTGAAGAATTTTTCCATATTAAAAGCCTCTTTGTTTTTGAGTATAAAATAAACTGCTCTGCCGATTTTGCTGTTTGATTTACCCGCCCATTTGCCGTCTGATTCTTTGGTCGGTTTAATCAACCGGGCATAGGAAGAAAAATCCTGAACGCTTGGGAATCGTCTGACATCTTGAATTTCGTAAAGAAAAACCAGCGCCAGAATCAGGCCGACACCGGGGATCGACCGGAGCAGGTAAAGCGTGTGGACGGCTTTCATATGTAATGCGTGGCCAAGCACGAAAGGAATCTGATGCTTTGCGCACAAATCTGAAACCCAGTGCCAGCAGAAGACGCATTCAACACCCACGACGATGTCTTCCAGATAGGGGGAGACGAGTTGGAAAAACGCTTCCGGGTCGGTTTTGATATTTTCATGGACCATCGTTTTTCCTTTTTGATCGAGAATACAGACGTACATTTTTCTGGCATGCAGATCGATGCCGCAGTAATACCGGTGTTGCTGATTGTAAAAGTTCATATTGCCTCCTTTTTTCGTTTAGGGTTGAGTCTTGGATAACTCTTTATATTCTTCACGATTATAAGGAGGCAACCAGTCCTGACAACTTATTGTACTGGCTGGAAGGCCATAACTATTATCAATTAAGTCCATTATCAATTAAGTCCATTTGACGCCCTTATCACAGGAACCAAAATAGGATCAATTACCAAAAATATTTTAACTAAAAAGTGCTTGACAACAAAGACCAGTTATGATTAGAAGACCACGCCTTTATTAGTCTAGGGAATACAGGGGTTTTGGGGTGAACAGCGGTCATAGAAAATCTTTTAGCCAGTTTTTTAGGGTACTTGTAAGCGTTTGGCTTTTGAGAAATTAACCGAGTGTCTAGTATTGTTGCTGTTCACTCGGTTTTTTTTAGAGTTTAAAGCCATCTTAATGTGAGGGAGAATCGTGATAAGTATAGACAGTTCAGTTTTGTATCAGATTGTTAACTTTGTTGTTTTGATTTTTATCCTGAACGCTCTTTTGTACAAGCCTCTTTTGGGCATCATTGATAAACGCAATAAGCTGTTTGATGACTCACGAGCAGAGGTCGAATCGCTTAATCAGTCTGTCGAACAGAAGATGTCGGAATACGAGGCGAAACTAAGCGAGGCGAAAGCCGCAGCCATGGAACAGAAAAATATGATTATAGCGGAGGGAGCCGAAAAATCGAAAGGTATCATCGCGGCCGTCAGGGAAGAAATCCCGAAAATGATGGAACAGTTTCAGGGAAGCATGGCAAAGGAAATCAATGAGGCAAAGCGGATTTTGCGTGATCAGTCCCAGAGGATATCCGTTGAAATTGCTGAGAAAGTGTTGGGAAGGAGTATTCAATGAGTTCTTGGTTCTCGCGTGATGCGCTGGAAAAAAAATTATATATCTTGATGCTGGCGATATTGTCGGTCGTTTTGTCGGCCGCGGTTGCGTACGCCTCCGGTGGAGGCGAAGGAGAAGAAGGAGGAAATTGGCTCAATTTTGCTTGGCGAGCGCTTAATTTTCTCGTTCTGGTGGGATTTCTCTACTGGCTTCTGGCAAATAAGATTAAGGAGTTTTTTGTAACAAGGCGTGCTGATATCAAGACAGCCTTGGAAGATGCCGAGGCGGCGAAAGCAGAGGCCCAAAGGAAATATAATGAATACATTACGAAGCTTGATAAAGCTGCGGGTGAAATTAAAAATATTACCGAGATGATCAAAGCCCAGGGGCTGGCTGAAAAGGAAAAAATTATTGAGGATGCCAAAAAGGCAGCCGAGAAAATGAAGGAAGATACGAAAGCCAGGATGGAACAGGAGTTCAAGAAGGCCAGCAACGAATTGAGGGGTGAGGCTGTTCAACTTTCCGTGCAGATTGCCGAAGAAATATTGAAACGGAATGTAACACAGGAAGATCATAACAAGATGGTCGAAGATTACTTGGAGAAGGTGGTGATAAAACATTGATTGGGAGTAATATCGCAAAGCGATACGCACGGGCTTTTTTTGAAATAGCCGCGGAAGAAAAGCAGTACGAGCAATACGATGCTGAGATGAGAAATTTTTCTTCAATTCTTCGGGAGAATAAAAAATTACAGGAGTTTTTATTAAATCCTATCTTTGGTGAAGCGGACAAGAAGGAAGTGGTGGAGACGATCTTAAAGAAGATTGGTGTGTCAAAGATGACGGCAAATTTTTTAAAGCTTCTCGTCGATAAACGGAGAATGGATATTCTCCCCGAGATCCAAGCCTGCTACCAGGAATATATGGATGAAGCCCTCAAAAAGGTCAGGGTTAGTGTAAAGACGGCCTTTCCTCTCTCTGCCGAATTATCCGCAGGGGTTAAAAACAGCTTGGAGGAAATTACCGGTAAGAAGGTCGATATAACGGTTGAAGAGGATGGTTCCCTGCTGGGTGGTGTTGTTATTGGGGTTGGCGACACCCTTTATGATGGGAGTATCAGGACGCAACTTAACAATATAAGGAATCTCTTAGTGGAGGAAAGATAGAGCATGGAGACAATCAGGGCAGAGGAAATCAGTCAAATAATTTCCAAGCAGATAAAGGATTACGAACGGAAGATTGATGTCAGTGAGACGGGAACGGTTTTATCCGTCGGCGACGGTATTGCCAGAGTTTATGGCGTCCAAAATGCGATGGCGATGGAGTTGCTGGAGTTCCCCGGTAGGATACTGGGAATGGTTCTCAACCTGGAAACAGACAACGTGGGTGTCGCCGTTCTTGGTGAGGTTACCCACATCAAGGAAGGGGATATTGTAAAGAGGACCGGGAGAATTGCGCAGGTTCCCGTAGGGGAGGCGGTTCTTGGACGTGTCATTGACGCTACAGGCGCGCCCATCGATGGCAAGGGGCCGATCGAGGCATCAGAATTCAGGAGAATTGAAATGATTGCCCCCGGTGTTATCCACCGCCAGCCAGTCAATGAACCAATGTACACGGGTCTTAAGGCAATCGATGCCATGACGCCGATTGGTCGCGGACAGCGGGAGTTGATCATCGGCGACCGACAGATCGGTAAAACGGCCATCTGTGTTGATGCCATTATCCGCCAGAAGGGAACGGGTGTAAAATGTATCTATGTCGCCATCGGTCAAAAAAAATCGACGGTGGCGCAGGTTGTGGAAAACTTGAGAAAACATGACGCCCTTTCTTATACCTGTGTCGTTTCCGCGTGTGCAAGCGATCCCGCCACCCTGCAGTATATCGCTGCCTATGCCGGTTGCAGTATCGGTGAGTATTTCCGCGATAGAGCTCAGGATGCGCTGATTATTTATGATGATCTTTCCAAACAGGCCGTCGCCTATCGTCAGATATCGCTTCTTTTGAGAAGACCTCCCGGACGTGAAGCATTCCCCGGAGATATTTTCTACAACCATTCGAGGTTGCTTGAACGTGCGGCCCGTGTGAATCAGGACCTCGGAGGCGGTTCGCTGACGGCCTTGCCGATTATCGAGACACAAGCCGGTGACGTATCCGCTTACATTCCTACGAACGTTATTTCCATTACCGACGGCCAGGTTTATCTGGAGCCAAACCTGTTCTATTCCGGTATCAGGCCCGCAATCAACGTCGGCCTTTCGGTTTCGCGAGTCGGCGGCGCAGCGCAGGTCAAGGCAATGAAGCAGGTGGCGGGAACCCTGAAATTGGACCTCGCCCAGTACAGAGAATTGGCCGCGTTCGCTCAGTTCGGCAGCGACTTGGACAAAGCCACCCAAGCTCAGCTTGACCGTGGTGTGCGCCTGGTTGAGTTGCTGAAGCAGCCTCAGTATCAGCCCATGTCTTTGGGAGAAGAGGTTGTCGTCCTTTTTGCTGGAACAAAGGGCTTCCTGGATAAGTATGAGGTGGAAAAGATTAAGTTCTATGAGCCTCAGGCGCTAAGCTTCGTAAAGAGCAAGTACCCGGAAATTCTGCGTGAGATTGATGAGAAGAAGATAATCAGTCCTGAGTTGGAAAGCAAAATGAAAACCGTGCTGGCGGAATTTGAGTCCGTCTTTGTCGCAGAATAAATAAGGGCAATAAATATAAATTCAGTAAAAGGGAGAAGTTTTGATGGCTGCATTGAAAGATATTAAACGCAAGATTGCAGCGGTTAGTAAAACAAAGCAAATTACAAAAGCCATGAATATGGTTGCCGCTTCAAAGTTCAAAACTGCTCAGTTGAGGATGGAGAATTTCCGCCCATATGCCGGCAAGTTTTTGGATGTTTTGAACAGCTTGGCCCTTCGTGTAGATGCCAAATTGCATCCCCTGCTCGCGGTAAGGGAGCCTAAAAGTATCAAGGTGATCTGTATGACCTCCGACAGGGGATTATGCGGTGGTTTTAATACCAATATCATTAAGGCAACCGAGAGATTTGTTAAGGATAAGATTCAGGAAGGAAAGGATGTTGAGCTTATCCCCGTTGGTCGGAAGGGGCGGGATTCTTTTAGAAGAAAGGTTAAAATCGCTTTTGAGCGCGCTGATGTTTTGGGAAAGTTTGATATGTCGCTTGCCGTAAGCATTTCGGAAGACGTTATCCCGCCTTTCGAGAGAGAAGAGTATGATGAGCTTTATCTTATCTTCAATGAATTTCGAAATGTTTCGGTTCAACGCCCAACGGTGGTCAGGCTCTTTCCCCTTCCGTCCATAGGTCAGGAGGAGGACATCGATCCGGAGAAAAAGTTGGATTATATCTACGAGCCTTCGGACGAAGAATTGCTTGCCAGGCTCCTTCCCATGTACGTTCATGTATTGCTTTTTAAGGCTCTCTTGGAGACGTCGGCAGGAGAAAACGGCGCGAGAATGGCGGCTATGGATAACGCGACAAAGAACTGCGATGAATTGATTGACTCTCTGACATTGAAGTTTAATAAGGCCAGACAAGCTGCGATTACGGCAGAGTTGATGGATATTGTAGGCGGCACCGAAGCTTTGGCAAAAGGGTAAACCGCGAAGGTCATGTCTATCTACTCTAGAGAATAGATAAGGAGATGGGTATGAATTTAGGAACAGTTGTACAGGTCATAGGTCCGGTTGTTGACGTAGTGTTTGAGGAGGGAAAACTTCCCACCATTATGAACGCCCTCACGATCACCAATCCTGCCATTAATGATGATGAGGATAATTTGATTATCGAGGTTGCCCAGCACCTTGGTGATAATACGGTTCGATGCGTTGCCATGGACATCACAGATGGATTGGTGCGGGGCATGAAGGCAAAAGATATGGGCGCGCCGATTACAGTTCCCGTCGGTCAGGAATGTCTCGGCAGAATCTTAAATGTGGTGGGGAGACCCGTTGACGGTTTAGGCCCCGTTGTGGCGAAGAACCATGCGCCCATCCATAGAGAAGCCCCCACTTTTTTGGAACAGGATACATCGGTTCACGTTCTGGAGACAGGCGTCAAGGTTATCGATCTTTTGGTTCCATTTCCCCGTGGCGGTAAAATGGGGATGTTTGGCGGCGCCGGTGTCGGCAAGACGGTCGTTATGATGGAGATGATTCACAACATCGCCATGCACCACGGCGGCATTTCCGTGTTTGCAGGTGTCGGCGAGCGAACCCGTGAGGGGAACGACCTCTATCTGGAAATGAAGCAGTCCGGCGTTATCAAGCAAGCGGCTCTGATTTACGGTCAAATGACGGAACCTCCAGGAGCCAGAGCGAGAGTGGCTCTGACAGCTTTGGCGGCGGCGGAATTTTTCAGGGATGTGGAAGGGCAGGATGTGCTTCTGTTTGTTGATAATATCTTCAGATTTACACAGGCAGGATCGGAAGTCTCGGCGCTTCTCGGCAGGATGCCTTCCGCGGTCGGCTATCAGCCCACATTGGCGACGGATCTTGGCGAATTGCAGGAACGAATCACCTCGACAACGAAGGGCTCGATTACGGCGGTTCAATGTGTGTATGTGCCGGCGGATGACTTGACAGACCCCGCTCCGGCAACGACATTTGCTCACCTGGACGGAACGGTCGTTCTTTCACGGCCCATTGCAGAGTTGGGCATTTATCCGGCCGTGGATCCCCTCGATTCAACATCGAGAATATTGGATCCGAACGTTTTGGGAGTCGAACATTATCAGGTGGCCAGACAGGTGCAGATGACCCTGCAAAAGTACAAGGATCTGCAGGACATCATCGCCATTTTGGGTATGGACGAACTTTCAGAAGAAGATAAGCTGACCGTGAGCAGGGCCAGGAAGATCCAGAGATTTCTTTCTCAACCCTTCTTTGTGGCTGCGCAGTTTACGGGAACGGAAGGCAAGTTTGTGTCTGTGGCGGAAACCGTTAGAGGCTTCAAGGAAATTTTGGAAGGCAAGCATGATGATTTGCCGGAGCAGGCCTTCTACATGGTCGGCGGGATTGAGGATGTGATTGAGAAGTCAAAGAAGCTCTCAGAGTAGCAAAGCCGGAGGAACATAAATGGCCGATGAAATGATGCTGGAGATTGTAACTCCCGAAAAAATGGCGTTCAACGGAAAGGTGGAAGAAGTCACAGTACCGGGAAGCGAGGGAGAATTTGGCGTGCTGAGAGGACATGCCCCGCTTCTGGCGGGGGTGGATATCGGAGAGTTGCACTATACCCAAGAGAATAAGAGGACATACTATGCCATCAGTACGGGCTATGCGGAGGTAACCCCTGTCAAGGTGACAATTCTGGTGGAGACAGCGGAGAGAGCAGACTTGATTGATAAGGAAAGAGCTCAGAGAGCCAAGGACAGGGCTGAAGAGAGAATAGCAAAGATGGATAAAGAGGATGTAGAATTTGAGAAGGTTCACACATCCTTGCAAAGAGCAATCACCAGAATTTCGGTGGCAGATAAAAAGTAGCTAACAACGTATAGATAATTGAAAAGCCGGAGATAGCGGTTGATTGCTGATCCGGCTTTTTTGTTTCTTGTTTTCAGTATTGTTCCGGAAATGTATCAGGGGACTGTCATCTGTTTATGTGTCCTGAACGATACTTGAGTTGACAGTGGTCAGTCTCTCCGAGATTGTCCGCTGTTGTTAAGGCCGCTAAATTATCCAAATTTTTCTGGGCAAAATACTGTTTCCCGTCAATGAAAGTCTGCATCGGCGTCCTGCCTTGACAGCGTTTCCCCTGATGCGTCCGTTCATGGTTGTAGTGATTTATATACTCATCCGAATCCGTTTGCAAGACCTCCAGATCGCTGTATATCTTCTTTCTAAAAATAACCCGGTAAAACTCGTTAAGAATCGTCTGGTGAAACCTCTCGCAAATACCATTGGTCTGAGGACTTCGTGCCTTGGTCTTTGTATGTTCAATCTCATTGAGCTGTAAATAAAGCTCATAGGGATGCTTATCCGGAGTTCCACAAAACTCTGTTCCTCTGTCGGTTATGACCCGCATCACCGGTATGGATTGTTGTTCAAAGAACGGAAGCGCTCTGTCGTTTAATGTGTCAGCTGCTGTAACCGGTAAACTTTGGCAAAATCGTAAAAAGTCAAAATTCGCGGGTTTTGTCATGGTGAGCCCTTCGGCTGGCTCAGGACAGGCTCTGTCGAACCATGACGTAATATCAATTATTTATGTTCACCCTTCGACAAGCTCAGGGTGACAATTGGGACTTTTTACGAGTGCATCAACTTCGGCA
>DHHR01000056.1:0-7067 GCA_002403385.1 Syntrophaceae bacterium UBA4767
CCGAATCGGGACAGAAGGGATGCGGCAGATCGAAGCCTTCTTTCTTAAGACCTGGTCGGACATGGGTTTAGTCAAGACCAGGCGGGTGGCGGTGGATACGACATCACAGCCGAAGAACATTGCTTATCCCACCGACGCTGATCTGCTTCATCGGATCGAGGATCCTCCTCGGGATCAAGAAGTTCCACCGGAAGAACCCCGAAGCGAGGCAGAAAGCCATCGGGAAGCTCAAAGAGAGAACCGCCCACGTGGTCAAGCAGGCAGCCGGTGTGGCCAACACCCTTTACAGCCGTGGTCATCGGGAGTCCGGTCGTCAGTTGGATCGCCTCGTTGCTCTGGGCAAGCGGATCATCTCCCAGACGGAAGAAGCGCTCCGCGGAACGAATCCGGCCAATCGTTCGTACTCTCTGCACGAGAAGGGTGTGGCGGCCTGATCCTTTCCCATCAGGAGTATCAGCAAAACGTGGCGGATGTGAAGACCCTGGGGCGGGCGATCACCGGATGAACCGCTGCCGATACCGAGGAAAAGCAGGAGATACGGTCAACGTAGTCTGGGCGACGCTCGCTTGGAACACGAAAAAGATCGTCCAACTGGCTAGGGCAAAGGCAGAAAGGTTGAACGGCAGGAACCTTCCCGCGATTGCATGACCGGATATCCGGCTCGGGTACCCCGTGCACCTCTATCTTTCTTTAAGTTGTCAAAGAACGGAACTACTGCAAACTTCGGATAATCCTGTTTTTCAGGATGGACTAAATACATTGATAAAGAAATTAAACTTTCTCTCACAAAACAACTTGAACTCTTAAACCCTTATGAAGAAGCAAAATTGGTCCACACGACTTGGCCCTGCTGAACGGAACCGGCAAATTGGGGGGGCATGCCACTCGTGGAATTCCACTCGGGGGAGATGATATTGGGGGGATCCGTATTCTTCGCGTTCCAGAGGTAGAAGAACCGCATGGATAACTCGATCTTCTTCGTGAGGAAGGCCGTAAAGGCGTAATAGGGGTTGAGGGCAAAGGCGTTAGTCCCTGCGTTAACATAGGAACTACTCTTGTAATGGCCCGTTGGGAACCTCATCAAGAGCTCGATCCGCTGCCAGAAGGGCATGCCGCCAAAGATCTTCTTTTCCGGATACTGGAGAAAGATGCCCATAAAAAAATCGCCTGCGCCGGTCTCACTCTGGTTGAAATGGGAGCTATGCACGCGCAGATCGAACATAACGGGAAGCTCAATATCGATCCCCGGCCAGGCACCGAAGATCTTGGGATTTTCCGCCACGTATTTGAAACTCATGAGAAGCAAGTGGTTGTGCATCTTGGTGTTCCCGGGTAGATCGTGGCCGTGTTTATCCGTATAATGCTGGGTGTAGTTGATGTAGAAGTATTGGTCGGAGACGAACCCCGGGAAGCCGATGCCATCCATAAAAGATGTCCAGCCGAGATTGCCCCCTTGTAGGGATACTTGGGCATGGGCTTGAGGGGTGCAAACGACCAGTGTCACGATCAAAAAGAGCAAGCACGTTAATCGGTTAATCATTCGGCAACTCCTGACAATCTCTTTGCCGATGAGCTGTTGTTTGCGATGCTTCTGTCCCGCGCAGGGCACCACGGGCGATTTTACCAGTTGATGTCTTGGGTAACTCCTCCCTGAATTCTACTAACCGGGGGCACTTGAAGGGAGCTAAATGGTCACGACAGAATTCCAAGACCTCTTCTTTCGTCACTTCACCCCCGGGAACTATAACAGCCTTGACGACTGCCCCCCGCTTAGGATCCGGGGCACCGATTACGGCTACTTCTTTTATCTGAGGATGCTGCCGGATCACGTCTTCCACTTCAGCGGGAAAGACATTTAACCCGCCGGTAATAATCATATCATCCGTTCGTCCGAGTAGATAGAGATAGCCGTCTTCATCGAAATAGCCCACGTCTCCCGTATAGAGCCACCCATCTCTGATCCGTTCCTCGGTTGCCGCCTCATCCCGATAGTACCCCTTCATGATGGCCGGACCTCGCATGATGATCTCTCCCGATTCAAACGCTGACAGTGGCCTGCCCTCGGCATCTACGATGCACACTTCCATAAACGAGGCAGGGCGACCAATACTCTTCATTTTCCTTATGGCCTCCTGAGGCGGTGTCCCTACCTGTACCCCCGCTGTCTCCGTTAGCCCGTACCCCTGAAGGACCAATGCCGTAGGAAAGGTGCGCGATAATTCATTCATAAACTCCACCGGGGTCTCCATACCCATAACGGCAATGATATGAAGACTACTCATATCGTAAGGCCGCATCTTTGCCTCTCGTATCAACAATTGAAAAATGGGCATGACCCCCCAGATGATCGAGACCCTGTTCTCCGCAATGGATTGTAATACGGCCCTCCCTCCGGTCATCAAATCAAGTATGGCAAGCGTCGAGCCACGTGCGGCCAATTCCTGAACAACGATCGGCCCAGATACGTGTGACATGGGTAGCACCATCCCGAACACATCGTGTGATGTGAGCCCATAGATCTCGTACATCACATGGGGGAAGCAATCCAAATTTCCCAGGGTCAGAACCGCCACTTTGGGCCGTCCTGTGCTTCCTGACGTGTAGAGATAGGTAGCCTCATCATCGGCAGGCCGATCAACCCCCACGTCATCCTCGGAAGCATGAAGGAGCTCGCCGCGACACCAAACCTGATCTTTTTCCACGGCAATTACAAGCCGCCCGGTTGGCACGGCACCTTCCATCCGAGGTACGGTGATAAGCAGCTGCGCCTCATCAAACTTTAGCAGTTCATCGACATCTTGGGGTGGAAGTTTCATGTCGAGTGGAACGGCTACTCCTCCCACCTTCTGAACGGCCAGGTAAGCGACAACGAATGCAGAAGAGTTGGGAAGTAAGATTCCCACCCGGTCGTGACCCCTTATCCCTTGTTTCAAGAGCGCATGGGCCAAGCGATTCGCCCGCCGATTCAAGGTCACGTAATCTACGCGTTCATCTTTGGCAATCACGGCAACCTTGTGAGGATGCTCTTTTGCCCTTTCATTAAATAATTGTCCAGGGTTATACATCATATCCTCTTTCCTTTATCCTCCTTTTATTCTCTTTAAGGTACTCCCCATTATCAAGACAAAAAATGGGCTTGTTTAAGGTGCATAGTATGATCAGCCTGCACAGTTTTTAAGTTACAAGGTTCTTTGAAATAAACGTCATACGGCGTCTTATAATCCAAGGTTTCATGGATTCTTTCCCTGTTGTAAAAGTGAAAATAGTTGGCCAGACGAAGACGAGCCTCAGATACCGTGCGGTAATCGTGAAGATAGACCTCCTCGTATTTGACCGTTCGCCAAAGGCGTTCCACAAAGATATTGTCATAAACCCTGCCTCGGCCATCCATGCTGATCCGGATGTCTGCTTGTTCCAAAATGCCGGTAAAGTCATCACTGGTAAACTGCATCCCCTGGTCGGAATTGAATATCTCCGGTGTGGATGTCATCAGGGCTTTCTCTAAAGTCCGGATGCAAAACTCCTTGTCCATGGTTGTGGATATTTCCCAAGCCAGGATATAACGGCTATACCAGTCCATGACGACAACGAGATAAACGAACCCCTGATTCATCCGAATGTATGTTATATCAGCGCGCCGGACCTGATCAGGACAGCTTATATCCAGATTTCTCAGCAGATAGGGATATTTCTTGTGATCGTGGGCAGTTTTGCTTAACCTCTTCTTAGGATAAACAGCCTCTAATCCCATGAGGCGCATCAGTCTCCTTACACGTTTTTCGTTCACATCATGCCCCTTCATCTTCAGACAGGCAGTCATCTTGAGAACACCGTAAAATGGTGTTTTGGTAAATTGCTCATCGAGCATTTTCATCAGCAACTGATTATAGCTGTCATCCCTTTCGGACTGGTAATAATATGAAGCCCTGGCGAGGTACAACAGTTCGCATTGCCTATTTATTGGCATCATGGCATGCCCTGGCTCGATCAGCCGTCTTTTTTCTTCAGCAGAAGCGCTTGCGATTTTTTTCTAAGCCAATCCACCTCTACCTTGAGCTGACCAATCTGACGGTAAAGTTCCGACTGCAACTCATCGCCTTCCTTGTCGCGCTTCTTCCGTCGATCGGTAAACAGTAGTGAGCTTGTCGAACTGTGGCAGTTCTTCCAAAAGCTTCTGCCGCCACTGTCTTATCTGATTGGCATGTACCCCAAACTCACTGGAAATCTGGGCTATCGTTTTTTCTTCTTTGAGCGCTTCCAATGCTACCCTGGCCTTGGATGCCCCATCGTGCCCCTTTCGCATGTTTCGCACTTTGCCATCCCTCCTTTGGGTTATGGCAGGCTATCATGCACCTTATTGCCCTGTCCAGTTTTTTGGGGAGTATTATAGGTGTGAAACTCATTTTCTGAACGGCAATCCCTAGCATACGAAAAATCCCTTGTACACATTTTTGTCGAGAATTTCTAACACAGCGTTCCATAGCATATCCATGGGTTTGTGACAAATGTTCCCATCACGGAGTTAGCGGACTGCATGTGGCGCAAAGTTTTGATAAGGGGTAAAAATGTGCTTGTCAAGGATATGATAACCTGTTAAAAAAAGCAAGCCTTATGAGAGGATGAGCTAATGGGAGAGGGAATCAACGACTACACGCGATATGTGGTGGATTTGAGAAGGCATATGTGGATGGGGGGAGTGGAAACCGATTTGCGCAGATTGATATGGCAAATTGCCGTGACGGGGAAATACATTTCCGCCAGGATTCACGAGTCGAACCGTAAGTTAGCAGGTTTTAAGAATATCTACGGGGAAGAGCAGCTTTCGCTGGATCGAAGCGCAGACGATATCTTCAAGAGCCAATTGCAATTTTCCGGTTTTGTGAGGGAATATGCCTCGGAGGAGCAGGACGCTGTTATCTCTTGCGGGAAAGGCGATGAAAAGTATTTTATTACAGCCGATCCCCTGGATGGCTCTTCGCTGGTAGAGACGAATCTGGCTATCGGCAGCATCATCGGCATTCACAAAGAATCCGTCTTTGCCGAAGGCAGAAAATCCATGGTGGCGGCGCTTTATATTACCTACGGGCCGTTGATTACGATGGTGTACTCTGCCGGCAAAGGCGCTCACGAATTTGTGCTGAACAGGGAAGGCGAATACGTGCTTTCTCAGGAGAACATTACCTTAAAAGAGCGGGGCTCTCTTTATAGCCCGGGTGGCCTGCGAAAAGACTGGCTGCCGGAACATTTGAAATATGTGGAATGCCTTGAGGCGGAAGGATACAAGCTCCGCTACAGCGGCGGCTTCGTGCCGGACATCAATCAGATCCTCATCAAAAAAGGCGGCATTTTTACCTATCCCGCCCTGCAGAAAAGCCCTCGCGGAAAGCTCCGTCTTTTGTTTGAACTTCAGCCGATGGCATTTATCATTGAGCAGGCGGGAGGAAAAGCCTCGACAGGAAAAGATTATATTCTGGATATGAAGGTGGAAGCCCTGGATCAGCGTTGCCCCATCTACATCGGGAGCCGCTTTGAAGTGGAGAAGGCAAAGGAATTTCTTTCAGGGACATAGCCCTGTAAACCACGAATAAACGGACAGGAAAACGTAAGGGGAAGTGTTTTTATGATTTGCGAAAGCGTGGAAAAATTAAGAAAAACAGTGGAAGGAATATTGAAAATCGACAAGGGGGGTGTTCGAGTGCTTGACGCCGATAAGCTCCGCGCCAGGTTGATAGATGCCTTGATTCAAACGGCCATTTTCAGCCCGAATGACGAAACCATGCAGGCTGCCCGATGGATGATCTATCGAGCCGGCGCAGCCCTCGATGTTTTATCTTCTTCCATTCAGCCTCTGTACGAGGCCATGGGCAGCAAAGAAGTCACAGGTTTCACCGTGCCGGCCATCAACATTCGCACCCTTACCTATGATGTGGCCCAGTCTGTTTTTCGCGCCGCGCTGAAGGGAAAAGTCGGCGCCTTGATCTTCGAAATTGCCCGATCGGAAATAGATTACACACGGCAGCGACCCCAGGAATATGCCGTTGCAGTCATTGCCGCGGCAATCAAAACCGGCTTTGAGGGCCCCCTATTCCTGCAGGGCGATCACTTTCAGGTGAGCGCGAAGAAATTTGCCGGCGATCCCGAAAAAGAAACGCAGTCCGTAAAGAACCTCATTTGGGAAGCCATTGAGGCGGGGTTTTACAATATCGATGTAGATACCTCGACGCTGGTGGATCTATCGAAACCAACCATCAAGGAACAGCAGAAAATAAATTACTCTCTGGCGGCGGAGCTTACGACGATGATCCGTGATCTGGAGCCGAAGGGCATCACCATTTCCATAGGCGGTGAAATAGGTGAAATCGGCGGGAAGAACAGCACCGTTGAGGATCTCCATGCCTTCATGAGCGGCTATCTGGAAGAGCTGAAAAAAAACGGCAAGGGAATGAAGGGAATCAGCAAGATCAGTGTTCAAACGGGCGCTACCCACGGTGGTGTGCCGCTGCCCGATGGAACCGTCGCCAAGGTGAAGATCGACTTCGATGCCTTGGAAAGGCTCTCCGAAGCAGCCAGAACTTCATATGGCCTTGCCGGGGCCGTCCAGCATGGCGCATCCACCCTTCCCGATGAAGCCTTTGACAGATTCCCGGCGGTAGGCACGGCGGAAATTCACCTGGCCACGGGATTTCAAAATATCATCTACGATAGCTCCCATTTTTCTGCGGAACTTAAGGCAAAAATCTATGATTACCTGAAGGCGGAATGCATTTCAGAAAAGAAGGAATCTGATACGGAAGAACAGTTCATCTATAAAACCCGCAAAAAAGGGTTCGGACCGTTCAAGAAAGAACTGTGGAACCTTCCCGACAAGACCCTTGGAGCTATCGGCAGGGAACTGGAAGAACAGTTTGCCCTTCTCTTTGACAAGCTGAAAGTTACGGGCACTGCGGATGTTGCCAACCGATACGTGAAGCCCGTGGATGCGCCCCTGAAAGTTCCGGCCGAGTTCAAATGATAATTACGAGGGTGGATTTCCTCACGTAATCAAAGAAAGAGACCTTTGAAAAACG
>DHHR01000056.1:7104-14330 GCA_002403385.1 Syntrophaceae bacterium UBA4767
TCAAGTCAAGCACGGAATGACGGCAAGGCGATTTAATCACAAATTCAAAGGTCTCAGAAAATCAAAGCATTTTGAAAGATTGCTGGTTATCTATCCATTTATGGTCTCATTCCCAATTGGAATCGAAGACACGAAAGGAATGCGTGAATCGCTCTTCTTCGCGCCAGTTTTCTACAGATGCCGCCCCGTGGAAGACGACTTTATATGTCATGTTTGCGGCACAATTTATTTCCATTGTTGGGTTCGCCTTTGTCCTGCCTTTTATTCCTTTTTACGTCAGAGAATTGGGCGTAACTGACGAAAGGCTCGTTCCCGTATGGGCTGGGATCCTGGGATTCGGCGCCAGCATCACGATGGCTATTTTTTCCCCCATGTGGGGATGGCTTGCCGATCGATACGGCCGCAAGATCATGGTGGAGCGAGCCATGTTTGGCGGCGCCATCCTAACGATAGCGATGGGAATGGTCGGGAATATTTATCAACTGCTCTTTTTGCGTCTGCTGGCCGGGGCAACTCAAGGAACGTCAGCAGCTTCCATTTCCATGGTTTCTACTGTGGTTCCGAAGCACAAGCTTGGTTTCAGCCTGGGCCTGATGCAGGTTGCGGTCTTCCTGGGCATGACTTTAGGGCCAGGGATTGGCGGTGTATTGGCGGATAGCATAGGATACCGCCACACATTTATTGCGGGGGGTCTTCTCCTTTTGTTGGGAGGTTCTCTTGTGGCGTTCGGAGCAAAAGAAAAGTTTGCCAAGCCTTCCAATGACCTATTGAAGGCTAACGGCAGTTTGTCCACGCTATTGGCTTATCCCGGCTTTAAAACCATGTTGTTTATTTTTTTCCTCTTCAATTTTTCCCTTTATATCGTCACCCCGATTTTCCCGCTTTTTGTCGAAACCGTAAGCCATGTTATAAAAGAAAAGGCGGCATCCGCGGCAGGGATGTTGCTGGCTATAAGCGGCGGAGCATCGGCTATTGCCGCAGGCGTCGTAGGTTACCTGAGCGACACAAAAGACTATAAGAAAGTTCTGGTCGTTACACTTCTGTTGACGGCCTTTACTTGCTTTCTTCAGGGGATTGCCCAGAGCATCGGCCAGTTGATGATTATAAGAATATTTTACGGTTTGGGAACCGGTGGCATAATGCCCACCCTGAACGCATTGGTGGGGAAAATTATTCCCCGCGACAGTTATGGAAAGGCTTATGGCTTGACGTCCTCAATGACTTGCGTGGGTTTGGCTTTTGGGCCATTGACGGGAGGCATCCTTGCATCATTTGCGGGGTATCGGTGGCTCTTTTTCTTGCTGGGAGCGCTTTTGTTCGGTATTATTCCTGTAATCTTAACCATTCGTCACAGATGACAATTGGTTGTTTTTTGCTCCAAAAAATACTTGACACAAACAAAGCGGGCATGTTTATTTACACGCTGATTTTCGTAATTTTTTTGATGTGATGGGTTGCGGTGTTTATTTTTTAAGGATAAGGAGGGGATAAAGTGTTGAAGGATAGAATACGGAATAAGGAGTTGCTGAAGAAGGTGACAACGGCGGAGAGAGCGGCTGAGCTGGTCAAGGACGGTATGATAATCGGCACGGCCAGTAGTGTATTTTCTTCTGGTCCGCGGGTGTTTTTTAAGGCCTTGGCTGAGCGAGGGAAGAAGGGAGAGCTTAAGGATGTGACGATGTTGTCTCTTTCGCTGTTGTGCCGCGAGATTGATGGCGCGCTGGTGGAAGCGGGGATATTGAAGAGGCGTCTTGGTTCCATCACGGACGATCTTATAAGGAAGGCCATCAATGCGGGTACAGTTTTGGGCAATGACGTGCGGACGGAGATGGTATCCCATCTGATTCGGTCGGAGTGTTGTGGAAAGATGGACGTGGCGGTTGTGGAAGCGATTGGGATAACGGAGGAGGGTCATATTATTCCCACGAATATGCTGTTGGAGGCAGCCAACCAGGTGCAGAAGGCGGATATTGTGATTGTTGAGATCAACACGACGCTCCCGAAGGAGCTGGAAGGCATTCATGATGTTTATGTGATGAAGCGCCCTCCTGAACAGGGTCCCCTTTGTTTGCATAAATTAAGCGATCGGATCGGGACCACTTACATTCCCGCCGGAGTTGATAAGATAAGCTGTATTATTGAATCCAATCTTCCGCATCAGAGTTACCCGGCGGCATTTCAGGCAGTAGGTCCTGGCGGAGAGAAAATGGCCGGTTTTTTTCTGGATTTTATGAGAGAAGAGGTCAAGAAAGGCAGAATGCCCAAGAACCTGCTTCCCATCGCAAGCGGGATCGGTCAGGCATCGGACGGCATTTTGAGGGCTTTGGCGAAATCCGAGTTTGAGGATTTGGAAATATTTTCCCCGATAGTTGGCGACGGGGTGGTAGGCCTGATTGATGCGGGCAAGTGTCGGATGGTCAACGGGCCGGTAGTTTTCCTGTCCGATGAAGCGGGCGCGAAGTTCAGGGAGCATATTGAGGAATACAAGAAGAAGATCATCATCCGGTCGATTGACGTGACCCACGACCCGGGCATAGTGCGACAGATTGGGGGCATCGCCTTGAATAACGCTTTGGAGATTGACATATACGGGCATATAAATTCCAGCCATATAGGCGGCACGCGCCTGGTCAACGGCGTGGGGGGCGGGGGCGTATATGCGATCAACGCCTACCTATCAGTTTTCTGCATACAGTCCACAGGCAAGAAGGGGGATATTTCCAGTTTTGTCCCCATGGTTACGCATGTGGATCACCCGGAGCATTTCGTGGATGTGATCGTCACGGAACAGGGTCTGGCGGACATCAGGTGTTTGTCTCCCGTGGAGCGCGCGAGGATCATTATCAACAACTGCGCTCATCCCGACTATCGGCCTATGCTGACGGATTATCTGGAAAGGGCGATTAAGACCGTTGGCGGACATGAGCCGCAGATGCTCGATGAGGTGTTTTCATGGCACAAGCGTTTGAAGGAAACGGGGAGCATGAAACAGAAGTAATATGTGGCCTTTGATGGATGAAGATACCTATGGGGAAGTCTTGCATATAAATCAAGCATATATAAAAATACAGGAGGAAGAGATAATGCAAGTATTGGAAGGGATTAGGGTGATAGATTTCACGCAGGCGGCGGCAGGTCCGTTTGGCGCCGCGCTTTTGGGGGACATGGGCGCGGACGTCATTAAGGTGGAGCCCCTTACTGGAGATCACTTCCGGTTTCTGATGAATGGAGCGTGGGTTCCCTCTTTAAATCGGAACAAGAGGGGGATTGCGGTAAACCTGCGGGAAGAGGCCGGCATTGAGATAATGAAGAAACTGTTGGCAGGAGCCGATGTCATGATGGAAGCCTTTGTTCCTGGCGTCATGGATAGGATGGGGTTGGGATATGAAGAGGTGAAGAAGATCAACCCCAAGATCATATACTGTTCCATATCCGGTTATGGTCAGGATGGTCCGTATAGCACGCGCCCTGGCTACGATGTATGCGCCCAGTGTGAATGCGGATTGATGGCCGCAACCGGAGAGGAGGGGCGTCCCCATGTGCGGGTGGGTTCTTCCTTAATTGATTTCGGGACGGGTCTGTATACGGCATTCGGGATTGTCACCGCGCTTCTGTATCGCCAGAAGACGGGCAAGGGACAGAAGGTAGAAGCTTCCCTGATAGATACGGGCGTGTCCTTCATGAACTACTGGGTGACATATTACTCTATCACGGGCAAGGATCCCGCGCGGTTGGGTTCGGGCCATCAACTGGCCGTTCCCTATCAGGTGTTTGAGACGAAGGATGTGCCGGTGTTTATCGGCGTGAACTCGGTGAAGGGGTTTGGAGAGTTTCACAAAGCTTTCGGGATTGAGCATTTGATGACGGAACCTCGTTTTCAAGGTTATGAGAATCTGATGAAGAACAGGAGCGAGTATGTCGCCTTGGTGCAGGCAGCGATAAAGAATTTCACGAGCAAGGAAGTTATGGAGAAGATGCGGGCGGCGCATATTCCTTATGCGCCGGTGTATAAGGTAAGCGAGATGATTGAAGACCCCCATGTGAAGGCGCGGAACATGATTTTGGATGTGGACTATCCGGGATTGGGGAAGATCAAAATACCGAATATGGCGTTCAAGATGTCCGAGAGTCCCGGCGAGATCAAGTGCCAGGCTCCGACACTGGGTCAGCACACAGCGGAGGTATTGAAGGAAGCCGGTTATTCGGATGCGCAGATAGGCGATCTGAAGGACAAAAAAGTCATTCTGTAGTTTGTCGATGAGCGACAATGTTCATTCAAGCCCAAGGGGAATGAGCATATCTGTTGAATCCCGCACAAGCGGATGCGCCGCTTTGCATTAAAAAACATGGAGGAATTTTATAGTGGACGCAAAATATGAAGAGAGACTGAACCGACTTCGGGAAGCGAAAGCGAAATCCTTGCTGGGGGGCGGTCAGGACAAGATTGACAAACGGCACAGCCAAGGGAAGCTGACTGCCCGTGAAAGGATCGATTATCTAGTCGATGAAGGAACTTTTATGGAAGACTTGCTTTTAAGCGGGCATCTGGAAGGGCTTCCCACAGACGGGTGTATTGCAGGTCACGGCAAGATAGGCGGCAGAATCGTTTGCATATATTCCCAGGACGCGACGGTTAAAGGCGGCACGATCGGGCCGCTATCCGGGTTTAAGATGTATAAAACCGTTGAAACAGCTCTGGATATGGGTGTGCCTTTTATCGGTCTTCATGAATCGCCCGGAGCCAGGATTCCGGATATACATAAAGCTAAAACGGTTTTGGGAGAAGTCGTTTCGGAGCGGCATGGGGGGACTATTTTTTACCCCAACACACAAGCATCGGGACGCATACCGCAGATATCGGCGATCATGGGCAGTTGCGCGGGCATAGCCGTATATTCGCCGGCATTGACGGATTTTATTTTCATGGTGGACAAGCAGAGTCAGATGTTTATTACGGGTCCGGTGATGGTGGGCGTGGTGACTGGCGAGAACCTGACGATGGAGGAGCTGGGCGGCGCGGAGGTTCACTGCAAGGTGTCGGGAGTGGCGGATGGCCGTTACCCTTCCGATAAGGAGCTGCTGGATGGCATCAAAGAATTGCTAAGCTACCTGCCCCAGAACGCGGACGAGAAGCCGCCGGTAGTGGACATGGGAGACGATCCGAATCGGGATACGGATGAGCTGGTAAGTATAGTGCCTTCGAATGCGTCGAGGGCCTACGATGTGAGGAAGGCGGTTCGAGTTATTGTGGATGGCGGCAGGTTCTTTGAGGTGAAGCCGGAGTTTGCGCCGGAGATTGTGGTCGGTTTTGGACGCTTGGACGGAAAGACTGTGGGGATAGTGGCGAACCAGTCGATGGCCATGGCCGGCAGCATGACGGTGGACAGTTCCGACAAGCAGACCCGGTTTATGCGTTTCTGTGATTGCTTCAATATACCCATTGTTATTTTGGTTGATACCACGGCGTATTTGCCCGGCAAAGATCAGGAGCACAGGGGGATCATTCGGCACGGCGCCAAGGTATTGTACGCTCTATGTGAATCGGGAGTGCCGCGGGTCGCGGTCGTGTTGAGAAAAGCCTATGGCGGGGGCAACTTGGGGATGGGAATAATTCCCGGACAGGTGGGAACGGACAAGATATTTTATTGGCCTATCGTGGAACTTGGCGTTCTGGGAGTAAAAGCTTCTGTCGAGTTGTTGTATGGGATGGAGATTGCGAAAGCTGAAAATCCTGAAGAAATGCGCAAGCAGAAATTGAAGGAATATGAGGAGCGATACTGTAATCCTATGCGTGAGGCCAACGCAAATCTTTCTATAAGCGCTGTTATCGAGCCGAAAGATACGAGAAAAACGCTGATTCAATCATTGGAACTCCTTTCCACGAAGAAAAGACCGCCAAGATACGCCAAACATCATGGAAATATTCCATTGTAGTCTTAAAGTGGGAAGGATGGAGTTGGGTAAGGTTGAAGGAAATTGTGCCGGCTTGAGAGCGCTGGGGGTTTTCACAACGGTTTATATGCTTACCGGTTTTTTAGGCATGAGTATCGCCCCCTTGGCCCCCTTTATTCAGGATGACCTTAATCTAGGCAGGACTGAATTGGGTCTGTTTGTTTCTCTGTTATATCTAGGGGCAACTGCCAGTAGTATTGTGGCAGGTTTGTTGTCGGATCGTTGGAGCATGTACAAAACCTTGTTTTTGGGGCTGGCGCTGGAAGGAATTATGATCGGCGCCGTATGGATAGCGGCGGCATTTCCGACAATGTTGGGCTTGTTCTTCATGGCTGGCCTAGGGTTCGGAGTTGTTAACCCTGTTACCAGCAAGGGGGTTGTTTTCTGGTTCCCTCCGGAACGGAGAGCCACTGTCATGGCTGTAAAGCAAACGGGATTTACCGTCGGTATCATGCTTGCCTCTGTGTTGTTGCCGCTGCTGGCGAAAATTCTCGGCTGGCGTTGGAGTATCCTGGCAGCTTCGGCGTCGGTCTTAATCCTTGGAATAGCCAGCTTTATTGTCTACCCCGCTTCTGCCGAGAGGAGACGGACGGCGATTCCTCCCGTTGTAAAAAAACAGCAGGTTTTAGGACGCGCTTGGACTGGGGAAGTGGTGGTATGGAGTTTGATTGGCGTTTTTTTCGCAGCCTTGCAAGGAGCTGGCACGGCTTACCTAGCCGTATACATGGTTAAAGATTTTTCATATAGCGCAGTGGCAGCAGGGTTTTTTCTGGCTGTTGCCCAGGGCAGCGGCGCCGTGGGACGTATACTTTGGGGATGGGCCAGCGACCGGTGGTTTAAGAAAAATAGAGAAAAGGGAATTGTGCTTATCGGTTTGATTGCCGCTTGCGCCGGCATCTTGCTGGGATTGCTGCCCCCGAGCGTCTCGCCTTTTTGCATCGGTGTTCTGGTAGCCGTTTTTGGCTTTACCGCCATTGGCTACAATGCGGTTTTTCTCACCTTGATTGCTGAAATAGCCGGGACTGAGAAAGCTGGGCAAGCTATTGGGCTTGCTCTTACCATAGGCTATATCGGAATAATAGTCGGGCCCCCTGTTTTTGGGATAATTGCCGACAAGGCGGACGATTACGCTGTTTCCTGGGTTTTATACGGCATGGCGCTGGCTGTCGTTAGCTGGTTTATCTTTATCAAATCCAGATATAGGCAAAAGAATGTTGCAATGGGTTGATGAAGATTTTCCGTTTTCTTGATTTTACAGAAAGGAGAGGAAGAGA
>DHHR01000043.1 GCA_002403385.1 Syntrophaceae bacterium UBA4767
TTTAATCATAAATTCAAAGGTCTCTGAACGTCCAGTCCGCAACAAATTGGGTGCACAATCTTGATAATTTTGCTATCTTCACTCCGAGTCATGGTCTTCCTCCTGTTTAAAAGTTTTTGTCGAAATTCTTCTATCAGGAGATGACCGTGACTCAAATCTTTATCTCAACTTCAATATTTTCATCCTTCGTTGTGCCCGCCCCGGGCATGGAGGTTAGTTACAAATACGATCGTCCCCCAAGAAAGCGTTTGGCATAATATTCGTTGCTCAGGGAATCTACACGAATGGTTTTTCCCATACCGGGGGCGTGAATGAATCGCCCCTTGTCCAGGTATATGCCCACGTGGGACACCTGATGGCTGTTTGAGGTGGCGAAGAAAACCAGGTCTCCTTGCTGTAATTCACTATATTCGACAGGTACGCCAAGATTGTATTGCTCCTGTGATAAACGGGGAAGCGTTAGGCCGTTGAGCTGATAAACGGTCATGGTCAAACCGCTGCAATCAAAACCGGTATCCCAGGAAGCGCCGCCCCACAGATAAGGGACGCCGATGAAGCTTTTCGCCGTGCTGGCCAGCTCTTCACGGAGGTATTTCACCCCGTATTTCCCCCTTTTCGACACGGCATAGTCATTGGGACTGACGATGTAATATTCTTCGATGATCCCTGATGATTTGAGGGATAGAGCTTTCCCTTTTGCCATCTGTTTTGATGAAAAATTGCCGAAACGGACCTTGTAAAGCCCCGCGCGGGCCACAAAATAGGTGGCCTCCAATCCGCGCTGTTTAAGCGCATTCGTCAGGCGGGCGGCGTTTTCCACCCGGGCAAAAGCGCCGACCTGAATCGTATAGCCCATCTTAGCCAATTCACGCTTATAGAGGGGCTGGCGACGCGTCTGGTAGGCGCGGGGGCTGCAGCTTGATATGACAATGGCGCCCAGAAGAGACGCTATCATAATGATAGAGCAAACAACGATCTTTTTTTGCGTAATTGGCTGCATGGGAAGCTGTTTTTCTATTGAGTAAAATCTAAAAAAGTCAATCGGAAAATGCAGTGTCCCGACTGTGGCATATTTCTAACAAATCGTATGGTTGACTTCAAGGTATGAAATATGAGATAGTATTAGCAAAAATATGATGAACTCGTAAAAAGTCCCAATTGTCATCCTGAGCTTGTCGAAGGAGATATTACATCATGCTTCGACGAGCTCAGCATGACAGCCTATATTAAATTCGACTTTTTGCGGGTCCGTCAATATTGATCTTGTCTATATTAGAAAATAGGTCCTTTTCTCATTTTAAGTGGGCAACCCACCTTCGACATCCTTCGACCCTCCGTCACCCTTCGACAAGCTTAGGGTGACACTGAATGTCATGGTGAGCTGTTTGCCGTGAACTCGTCGAACGGTTGAACCATTACCCACCCATTATGAGAAAGAGCCTTATAAGATAAACAGGCTTTGGTTGCTTATTTGTACATAGGGGAAATCCATGCGGGAATTTTATGATGTTTGTGTCAGGGCGCATTTTTCTGCCGCCCATTTTTTAAAGGACTATGAGGGCAATTGCGCCCGGCTGCACGGCCATAACTGGGATGTGGAGGCATTCGTTCGGTGTGAAAAACTAAATGAACTGGGCCTTGCCGTTGATTTCAGGGATGTCAAAAGCGCCCTCAAGCAAATCCTCGAGGATTTTGATCATAAAAATCTGAATGACCTTCCCATGTTCAGGAACCAGAACCCATCGTCTGAAAACTTGGCAAGGATCTTGTATAAGTTACTGGGGAAAAAACTCAACACAGAAGAAGTAAGGGTATCGAAAATAAGGGTTTCAGAAACGCCGGACACCGCTGTTTTTTATTGGGAGGAGTGATCTTTTGTCCCTCAATGTTTATGAGATCTTCTACAGCATTCAGGGAGAATCTTCCTATGCCGGAAGTCCGTGTGTTTTTGTTCGGCTTGCTGGATGCAACCTCAGATGCAGTTATTGCGATACCCGGTATGCTTATGGCGAAGGCAGCCCGCTGGATATTGCTGAAATCGTCCGTAGAGTTGAACTATATCAGTGGCATTTATTGGAAATCACCGGTGGGGAACCTTTAATACAAGAAGAAACCCCTGAGCTTATATGGCATCTTCTGGAAAGGGGCTATACAGTTATGCTTGAAACCAACGGCAGCCAGGATATTTCCCGGGTGGATGGTCGCTGCATAAAAATTGTGGATGTAAAATGCCCCTCCAGCGGCGAAGAAAAGAGCAATGACCTGGGAAATTTGTCCAGACTTTCGGAAAAGGATGAGATTAAGTTTGTCATAGGAGACAAAGAAGATTACGAGTATGCCAAGGAAATCATGAAACTCATGGATCCGAAGACACTAAAGGCATCTCCGCCTCACCTGTCACTTGTATTTAACCGGCTGGAGCCACATGTTCTTGCAGATTGGATTCTAAAAGATCGCCTCAACGCGCGTCTTCACCTTCAACTTCACAAGTTTATCTGGCCTCCCTATTACCGAACAGTTTAGGAAAAAACAATGCGCAGGAGCGGCAAAAAGAAGGCGATCGTTCTGTCAAGCGGCGGGCTCGATTCAACAACCATCATGGCTATTGTCGGGGCTCAGGATTATGGGATCTACAGCTTAAGCTTTCGTTACGGTCAACGGCATATCAGAGAGTTGGAAGCAGCCGAAAAGGCTGCCGCCTTCTTTGGCGCAGAGAGGCATCTGATTGTAGATATCGATTTGAAAATGATTGGCGGCTCCGCCCTTACCGGTGGCATGGATATACCGAAAGGTCGCCCAGAGGGGGAAATCGGCAGTGGGATTCCTGCAACCTATGTCCCCGCCAGAAACACCATTTTTCTTTCCTATGCCTTGGCTTGGGCCGAAGTCCTGGGTGTTTCCGATATTTTTATCGGCGTCAATGCGGTGGACTACAGTGGATATCCGGATTGTCGTCCGGAATACATAAGGGCCTTTGAACGAATGGCAAACCTGGCGCTCAAGATGTGTGTCGAGGGAAAGATGAAAATCAGAATCCAGACCCCTCTGATCCTTATGAGCAAGGCGGAAATTATCAAAAAAGGCATTGCCCTGGGTGTGGATTATGCGCTAACCCACAGCTGTTACGATCCCACGCCGGATGGAAAGGCTTGCGGCCTTTGCGATAGCTGTCTGTTAAGAAAAAGAGGATTTCAGAAGGCGGGAATCAAGGACCCTCTACCTTATGCTATAGTAAGCGACTTTTAAAAGTTGTCATGGTTCGACCGTTCGACGAGCCACCATGTGGTTCGACGAGCTCACCATGACATGTCACCCTGAGCTTGTCGAAGGGTGACTATTTGTGTCGTTTATTATGGTTAAACGTTTCTTGTTCAGAGCTGCGCCGGTCATAACGATTTTTCTCAAGAATTTCCATGTGCGGTGTATAGATACCTTTCGCTTACCCATTTTTTTGCGTTTTGGGAAGTGGTGATTTCTCCGTTTAGTTGGGCATCTTCGACGGATCGCAGAATCTTGCTGAAAAGAGGCCCCGGTTTCAATCCCATCTCGATGAGGTCATCTCCACTGATAAGACGCGGCGGACGAAGATCATCTTTTGCAAACTCCGTCAATTTGGTCCTACAGAATTCATAATTGTCAAGGAAGCCGTGACTTCCCAGACAGTCCAGCCGATGAAGTTCAAGGTGAAGATCAAAGTTGTCCATGCGAAGGAAACGTTTCAAGCGGCTCGGGCGCATTTGGGGGACGTTCATAAAAACCATATGATGGCGTATAAGTTCAAGGATGGTGTCCATAGCGTCACGGGAGAACCTAAGGCGGCGTATGACGGCCTCCGCCGTTTCCTCCGATTTGCGGACGTGGCCATAAAAATGAACACCCGATTCATCCTCCGAGCGTGTTGATGCCTTTCCCAGATCGTGCATAAGGACAGCCCAGGCCAGACGCTCGTCCGCGCCGGCCGGCATCAGCGCAAGCATGCGCAGGGTGTGCTCCCAGACATCTCCTTCGGGATGGAATTGCGGCGGCTGTTCGACGCCGCGCAGAGCATCCACCTCCGGCAGCGCCAAAGAGAGCAATCCCGTGTCGTTCAGAAGTTCGAGGCCATAGCGCGCGCCGCCCTGTGTGAGAATCCTTGTCAGCTCTTCGCGGATGCGTTCGGCGCTGATATACTCAATGGCATGGGCATGTTGCCTGATGGCGGCAAACGTTTGCGGGGCGATACGAAAGTTAAGCGCTGCAGCAAAGCGCACGGCCCTGAGCATTCTCAGGTAATCCTCCGAAAAACGTTGTTGAGGGTCTCCAACTGTTTGGATGACGCGCCTTTTTATATCGGCGCGTCCATTCACATAATCGATGACCTCGCGTGTGTCCGGGTCCATAAGAAGCCCGTTGATGGTGAAATCACGCCGAAGGATGTCTTCACGAGCGGAACTGAAGGCCACACGTGACGGCCTTCTACCGTCTGTGTAATCATCTTCCGTGCGGAACGTTGCGACTTCGTAGGGGTGATCGTCTTCGATGACAAGAATGACGCCAAAGCGAATGCCCACAGGAACCGTTCGGAAAAATATGGATTGAATCTCTTCCGGCCGTGCGGAAGTAACGATGTCATAGTCCAGCGGGGATTTTTTGAGCAGAAGATCACGGACGCAGCCACCGACAAGGTATGCTTCGTAACCGGCTTGCCGCAGACGCCGAACGATACAGGCCGCCGTTTCAAAGGAAGCGGTTTTTTCTTGCGCTTCCATATGCGTCATAGGCATCTGTCGCTCTTGGCCTTTCCCAGTCTGATGGCGCAGAATTCCCCACACATCGTGCACCCTTCTTCCCTGGCGCTTTTGCTGGTTTCCAATAGACTTTTTGCCTTTTGCGGATCGATGGAAACGCTGATTTGGCCTTCCCAGTTCAGCTCTTTTCTGTGCCTGGCCATAGCGGCATCCTTTTCAAGGCTGCCGGGGACGCCTTTGGCAATATCGGCAATATGAGCCGCAATCTTTGAAGCGATTACGCCTTCACGCACATCGCCGACGCTGGGCAGCCTCAGATGTTCCGAAGGCGTAACATAACAGAGAAAGTCGGCGCCTGCCGAGCCGGCAATAGCCCCTCCGATGGCCGAAGTCAGATGGTCATAGCCGGCAGCAATATCTGTCGGCAATGGCCCCAAAACGTAAAAGGGCGCGCCGTGGCATAAATGTTTTTGCAACTGAACGTTGGCCGTAATGTCATTTATGGGAACGTGGCCGGGCCCCTCGATCATAACTTGAACCCCATATTCCCATGCCCTCTTGGTCAATTCGCCCAAAATGATAAGCTCCTGAATCTGTCCCCGATCTGTCGCGTCGGCCAGGCAGCCCGGCCTCAAGCCGTCTCCCAGGCTCAAAACCATATCATAGCGGTGGGCAATCGCCAAAAGTCTGTCGAAATATTCATAAAGGGGGTTTTCCTTGCCATTGTAAACCATCCATTTAGCCGTAATCGAGCCGCCGCGACTGACGATACCCAATATTCTTCCCTGCTTACGGAGGGAAGCGACGCTTTTTTGGGTGACGCCACAGTGAACCGTTATAAAGTCCACGCCATCTTCTCCGCTTTCCTCAATGACGTCAAAGATATCATCGGCGCTCATCTCCACTATGGCCTTTTGGCGGTCAATCATGAGGGCAGCCGCCTGGTAGATTGGAACAGCGCCGACGGTAATGCCGGAAGCGTCCATAACGGCCCTTCTGATTGTCCGTATATCCCCGCCTGTGGAAAGATCCATGACGGTGTCGGCTCCCGCGGCAGCGGCCACCCTTAGCTTTTCCATCTCCGTTTCAAGACTGACATGGTCTTTTGATGTTCCGATATTCGCGTTGATTTTGGTTTTTAGGCCCCTTCCAATGGCAATCGGGAAAACTCGTGTGTGCTTTATATTTCTGACGACAACAATGTTGCCCCTCTCGACGCCATTTCGGATAAATTCAGGCGTCACGCCTTCTTGTTTCGCGCATATCTCCATTTCCGGGGATATATTTCCTTCTCTTGCCGTTTCTAATTGTGTCATCTCTGAAGGTCCTTAGTTGAATTCACTGTAATTTGGCTATGATCAACTCCGCCACCTTTTTCCCCGAAAGCAACATCCCTCCGAAGATGGGGCCCATGCGGGGACCTCCGAAAGCGGCGTTTGCCGACATGCCTGCCACGTATACGCCGGGGCATATCTCTCCCGTATTTTCAAGCGTCAGCCGTTCTGCTTTATCCGCCCACATGGAACGCTCACCCATCACACGGCCGCTTTGTGTATTTAGCTTCATGTCTGCTTTTCTTTCGATAACGCTGAGAATTTCAGTATCATGACCTGTCGAATCTACCACGAATTTTGCGGCGATTGTCATTGGGTCGACGTGAAGGCCCGCCATTTCCACAGGCGACCATGTGATAACCAGACCTGTTACACGCCCATCCCGAATCATGACATCCTCGACGCTCATGCAATTGAAAACTTTGGCTCCTGCTCTGGCAGCCTGTGAGCAGATGGTGGCAATCGCTTCGACGGCATCGGCTGTATAATAGCCAAGTTTATATTCTTCTGTCCGAATATCGAAGACATCCAGAATCTCTTTGCCCTCGCGCTGCACAACAATTTCATTGAACATCATACCGCCGCCCCACATACCACCGCCCACGCTCAATTTGCGTTCGAAAACGGCCACTTTTTTCCCTGCCTTTGCCAGAAAATAGGAGGCCACCAGTCCGGCAGGACCGCCGCCCACGATGGCGACATCCACGACAGTGTATTCAAGAAATTTTCGAGAGAACCGCTCAATGATGGCCTGTGTAATGGTGATTTCATCCAATCTCATAAAACCCATCCTTTCCTTGCCTCAACTTTTGATGTATCTTGCGATAGCTAGAACCTTATCAACCACATCATCGGGGGATTTCCCCAAAATTCTCACCATCGGTTCCTTTCCCATGTCACCGTAATCAAATATGCCATCGGGAATGGTTTTTCGCCTTTTCAAAACGCTTTGCACCCCCCATTGGAGGGAAGTTCCTTCTTTGGATTTCATCTCTGTCGGTTCTTCACTGCGGTCGAAGGAATCCAATTCATAACCCAATGCCATACATGCCCGGATAATTTCATCCGAAAAGCGAATATTCATTGCCGAGCGGTATTCAGGGTTATATTTTATAACGGTGGAGATGATTCCGGCAGCGTGCCGGGAGGCTCCGAAGGCCGGCTCACGAACAATTTCCACACCGTCTCCCACGCGCACGATTCTGCCGGGAACGGCGGCAATGTCATGGGGGCCGGCGGCCGCAGGCATTGCATAGCCGAGATTGGACTGCACTTCCGGAATGATGGAAGCGCATTTTTCGTCCAGCAGCCTTTGCAGGGCGGATTTCAATTGCTCGAGGCAACGGCGGCGTTCGGCCTCGATGTTGTCGGGAGCGGATATGGGCGCAAAGGGATTTGCCGGCCCATATCCCTTGCCGATCCTACAGCCGTACCTGATGGCCCTTGTAATGAAGGTTTTTGCCTGCTTGACAGCTTTCGGTACATCTGTATCTTCTCCTTCGGCTAGATAGGTAGCGATTGCCGCCGAATAGAGGCAGCCGGTGCCGTGAGTGTCCCGCATATTGATCCGTTGTGTGGTAAATTCGCAAAAATCTTTTCCGTCAAAGAGTATATCGATGGGATCACCGGCGAGGTGTCCTCCCTTGATAACTACATGACGCGCGCCCATTCTAAAGATTATCTGAGATGCCTGTTTCATCTCATCGATTGAATGGATGGCCATTTCCGCCAGAACCTCCGCTTCCGGAATGTTTGGCGTTACGACAAAAGCCAGGGGAATAAGCTCCTTGATAAGGGCGTCTTTTGCCTCATCTCGCATAAGCATGGCGCCTCCTTTGGCGGTCATAACCGGATCCACGACAAGCTTTTCAATCCCGTATTTACTGATCTTAACGGCCACGGTATTGATGATATCGGCGTTCATCAGCATCCCGGTTTTGGCGGCGTCAAGGCCTATGTCCGTAGCGACGGCGTCAATCTGCCGACCGACAAATTCCGCCGGAATTTCCAGGATGCCGTGGATGCCGGTGGTGTTCTGGGCAGTGAGAGCCGTGATCACGCTCATTCCAAATCCACCGAGGGCGGTGATTGTCTTCAAGTCGGCCTGTATGCCTGCACCTCCTCCTGAATCGGAACCGGCGATAGTTAAAATTCTTTTGGAAACCATAGGTTATTCTCCTTCAGGAAAAATCCCTGCCTTGGAGTAATGGATTACGAGAAGATAGCCGGAAGCGATGGAAACAATCGCTTTAGAAGCCGCTAACCGGTTGCTGATGCCGTACGGCCTGCCGATTTCCATTGTGCCGTCCGTCAGGGGGTATTCAAAGCCGCTTAAGTTTATGCCTGCAACGACGGTTGAGATGGGCAGAAGCGAGATCGTCTGACCTGGCTTTCCTTCGATGACGCAATCTTTCTCGATAACAAAAACTTCACAGTAGGGATCGATCACTTTTGTCTCAATTCCTCTCTTTGCGCCGACGACAAGAAGAGACAGATTGGCCAGCGTATGGTCAATTCTTCCCCCCAGTGCGCCGAAGATCCGGATCGCTTTAGGATTCAAGCTGAAAGCGTATTCCAGCGCAAGCTGGGTATCCGTTTCATCTTTCCGGTTCGGATATGTAATAATTTCCGCTCCTTTCCTGGCAAAATCGTTTTGCAATCCCTGGTCAAGGGAATCCATATCGCCGATAATTGCTTTTGGGACCATGCCTAAGGCGTGGAGATGACGAGCGCCTCCGTCTGCGCAAATCAGGCATGGCTTCTCAGCGTCCTCACGGAGTTTCTCACGAAGGAAGGCCATATCTTTCACGTGCCCACCGCTTAGTATGTATACGATTCTTTCCATAATTACTGGGCCTGAATCATCGATTCTAGAAAAAACAAAAAGAACCATACCCTTTTCCTTTCGGGATATGGCCCTTTTACGTACGAATGGATATTCTCTCGACTACCACTCCCTACGCTGGCACTACCCAGATCAGGTTCAAAGGGTATTTCTCAGCCTTATCGGCACCCCTGCTTGTTCGATCTGGAATACTACTTCAAACCTTTTATAAAATCAAGTGCAAATTCTTGCTTGCGATAAATGTTCTTTCCCCCGAAAACTGATCCAGCGAACTCCGCCTGAATTCCTAAATACTAGTTCGACAAGCTCACTAACCTAATCAAAAGATTGAAAGCTTTCATTAGTAAATTGCATTTATAGCTGAGCTTCAAAAACGTGTCACTGCAACGTGAAAATGTTATTCCCTCCATCTGGAAGATACAATAGAGAGGGTTTCCTGTGGCATCGCCAGTACAGAGGATCAAGGTCGGCTCCTCTTCACCGAACCAGTGGTGAGGCGACCCATCGAGAAAGAACGCTTAAATGAGAGAAGTTGAAATCAAAGTAGCGCCCCTCTGCCAGCGTGATGATCCTGATCCTCTCTTCTGGAGAATAGGCATGAACAGGCGGCCGCCCTCTGTTGCCGTGAAGAATCCCTGCAAGACCAAAGATTTTCACCCTTCTCTTCATCCGTTGCACTTGCCGCATAGATAAACCCAACGCTAATGCCGCCTCTGTATGGACCATCTTCCCCTCTAACAGAGATTGTATGACACTTAAGCGAGTCACATCTTTCATTGCGAACGTCATCTCTCCTCTCATGAAGCGCCTCCTTCTGGCGCTTCTCTTTCTCCCCATCTCCTGAGGGGGATGACATAATCATATTGCAATTCGTGAGCTTTAAAAATGTTGACATCACAGGGGAAAGAAGGTAATTCCAACTGCTGGAAAGATAACGATCATATAATTGATTTACGCAAGAAAAGAGGTGTATTGAAGGACAAGATATTAAAGGTCGTTTTGACGGGTTTTGGCAGTGGATTCGTTCCCTTTGCTCCCGGGTCGGCAGGAGCCGCTGCAGGCATCCCTGTATATTTAGCCCTTTCTTTTCTGCGCTGGCCTTACTATTTGACGGCGTTGATCGTTGTTACCTGCCTTGCGTGTTATGTGTGCCACGAGGCGAAGCGAATTTTCGATGAAGATGATCCGCCCTGTGTGGTTGTCGATGAAATAGTCGGTTTCCTATGGGTGATGTTTCTCGTTGAGCCGACGCTGTTACGCGTAATTTGGGGATATATCCTTTTCAGATTTTTTGATATTGGGAAGATATTTCCCGCCAATTATATTCAAAGCAAGCTAAGAGGCGGATACGCCATAGTTATGGATGATGTCGTGGCCGGCATATACGGCAATATCTTTCTTTCTATAATGATGCGTTTTGGGAAACTCTAGAAGAGCGAAGAGGGATAACCTTGAGATTCGGCATATTGACCATCGGAAATGAATTAACGAGCGGTAGGACGCAAGACGCCAATTCCTCATTTATTGCCGCCTGTATCAACAGGCAGGGATGGGAGGTGGCGGTGATGATGTCCCTTGGGGACGATAAATGGGCCATCGAGCGAGGGCTCAAGCATATGATAGACATTTCCGATGCGGTGATCGTTACTGGAGGTTTGGGACCTACAGCTGATGATATCACCACGGCTTCCATCGCCGATGCCTTGGGGTTGGCATTGTATACGGATGAAGCAGCCCTTTTACATATCCAAACTTTATTTAGAAATTACGGGTTGAGATGGACTGAAAATAATGCCAAGCAAGCCATATTTCCCGAAGGCGCTTATCCCATCTGTAATCCTGTTGGAAGTGCCTGGAGCTTTTACCTGAAAATTGGGAAAAAAATCATTGTTGTTACTCCCGGTGTTCCTCAGGAGGTAAGAAGAATTATTCCTGAGCAGGTAATTCCCCTTCTTGAAAGAGAATTTATTAAGGGAAAACATCATGTTGAAAGTAGAACGATCAAGCTGTTCGGCATTGCGGAGGCGGCGGTTGATCAGGCTCTTGCTGATATTAATTGGGACCAGATGGACGTTGGGGTGGGATTTTACCCACAGTTTCCTGAAACTCATGTGGTTGTTACCGCAAAACGGACAAGCAGTGAGGAAACGAAAAAAATTATTCAGATGGCAGAAGATGAAATTAACAAAAGGTTGGGGGAATATGTGTTTGCCTACGATGATGAAACGCTGGAAGGTGTTGTCGCTTCACTTCTGACGAAAAGATCGTTGACGCTCTCTGTTGCGGAATCATGCACAGGCGGGCTCATCGCTGATCGGCTGACGGATGTGTCGGGAAGTTCCGCTTTTTTAGAAAGGGGTGTAATTGCTTACAGTAACTTATCAAAGAAGGAGCTTCTCGGAATACCTGATGCGGTTTTGAAGGAATTTGGCGCCGTAAGTGAGCAAACGGCCGTTCTCATGGCTAAGGGTGTGAAAAAACTTGCCCAAACAGATATAGGATTGGCTACCACCGGCATTGCCGGCCCGACGGGGGGTACGGAGAGCAAACCGGTGGGCACCGTTTTTGTGGCCTTGGCGGATGATCGGGAGACGTTCTGTCGCCATTTTATCTTTCGGTGGGATAGGCGAAGGGTAAAGATTATCGCTTCGCAAGCGGCCTTGATGATGCTAAACAGGCGCTTGAGCGGGGAAAGTTTACATGAGCGCTGAGCAGTTGATCCGCGCGTTTCTTGCGATTGAGCTGTCTGCTGAGGTTCTTAATGAAATAAGCGGCATCCAGAGCCGGTTGAGAAAAATGATCCGGGGGGATATCCGCTGGGTCCGGCCGGAGGGCATTCACCTAACTTTGAAGTTTTTGGGAAATCTTGCCAGTCAGGACATTGCAAAGATCTCCGAAGCTGTTAAGAAGAATATTGTCGGCGTCAAACCGCCGGTTTTGGAAGTTAAGGGTATCGGCGTGTTTCCAAACCCGGCGCATCCCAGGGTGCTGTGGCTTGGCATGGAGGGAGACGTGGGCACACTGATCGCATTGCAAAAGAACATCGATCGTGAGCTACAAACTTGTGGATTTAAAAAGGAAGAAAAACCCTTCCATCCGCATTTAACCCTGGGAAGAATTCGTTCTCATAGGGTGTTAATCGGTTTGGACAAGGCAATGGAAGGCAAAGACGATTATCGGGCAGGTAGATTTTCGGCAGGGGGGGTAACGCTTTTTAAAAGTGACTTGACACCCGAAGGAGCTATATATACAAAACTATCCTGCTTTTCATTAACTGGAGATTTGGATAAATAAACGGATAGTGAGCGTAAAACGGACATTGAATAAACAGATACGCAAGGAGGTTATCATGGCATCGGATATCGACAGGGAAAAAGCGGTGGATCTGGCAATCACTCAGATAGAACGCCAGTTCGGCAAGGGTTCCATCATGAAACTGGGGGGTGAGCAGCGGCTTTCAGATATACCGGTTATTCCCACAGGTTCGCTCTCTCTTGATATTGCCTTGGGCGTAGGGGGTGTTCCCCGTGGCCGGGTCGTGGAAATTTTCGGGCCCGAATCCGGCGGGAAAACGACCCTTGCCCTTCATATAGTGTCTGAAGCGCAAAAGAAAAATGGGCTGGCGGCCTTTATAGATGCCGAGCACGCTCTTGATGTGGCCTACGCGAAGAAAATCGGCGTTAATACGGACGATCTTTTGATCTCGCAGCCGGATACAGGTGAGCAGGCTCTGGAAATTGCCGAAACCCTCGTGCGAAGCGGCGCTTTGGATGTGTTGGTGGTGGATTCGGTTGCCGCCCTTGTGCCGAAGGCGGAACTTGAAGGAGAGATGGGAGACGCCCAAATGGGCCTTCAGGCAAGGCTGATGTCCCAGGCCCTCCGCAAGCTTACGGGCAGTATCAGCAAATCAAAGACGACGGTGATCTTCATCAACCAGTTGAGAATGAAGATAGGGGTTTTTTTCGGCAATCCCGAAACGACGACAGGCGGAAACGCCCTTAAATTTTATGCCAGTATGCGCCTCGATATCCGAAAGGTAAATTCCATAAAGATCGGGCAGGAGGTTGTCGGTATGAGGACAAAGGTAAGGGTAGTCAAGAACAAGATGGCGCCGCCCTTTCGTGAGACGGAATTTGATATCATTTTTGGCGTGGGTATTTCCAGGGAAGGAGATATCCTTGACCTGGCGGTGGACAACGGCATTATCGAGAAAAGTGGCGCCTGGTACGCGTATGGGGGAGAGCGCCTCGGACAGGGGCGTGATAACAGCCGCTCTATGCTGAAGGAAAAACCGGAACTCTTGCAGCGCATTGAGGCGGAAATACGGGAAAAATTCAACTTGAAGGTTAAGGCGCAGGAAGAAAAGTCCTGATGGTGATGTGTAGTGACGAGCTTGTCGGACCATACGCAAAAGGCCATGCAAAAGGCCTTTCGCCTGCTTGCGTTGCGTTCGAGGAGTGAAAAGGAACTGCGGGCCGGGCTTAGAAAAAAGGGATTTGAGGAGCATGTTGTCGATGCGGTGATCGGCAGACTCCATGAGATGGATTATCTCAACGATGCATCCTTTGCCCGAGGCTGGGTGCGGACCCTGGCAATAAACCGTCTTTACGGCAACAGGCTGATAGAAACGAGTCTGGGGGAAAAGGGGATTCCCGGCTCAGTTGCCAAACAGATGCTGGCGGAAATTCGCGAGGAATTTCCCGAGGCGAAAGCCATCCGCAAGCTGATTGAGAAAAAGATCGGGCATCGGCAGATTGCTTATCTGGATGAGCGACAAAAGAGGAGTTTATGGCAAAGCCTGGCGGGGAAGGGATTTGCACCGGGCTTGATTTTTGAAGCATTTAAACAATTCGAGGAGGGGTTTACAGGCAATGATGGGGAGTGAGATCAGGGAAAGTTTTTTAAAGTTCTTTGAGGGAAAGGGACATGCCAGGGTAGCCAGTTCGTCTCTTATTCCCAAGGATGATCCCACACTCCTTTTTACCAATGCGGGGATGGTGCAGTTTAAAAACAGTTTTCTTGGTTTGGAAGACAGGGGTTACACGAGGGCGGCGTCTTCACAAAAATGCGTTCGCGCCGGCGGGAAGCACAACGATCTGGAAAATGTGGGCGTGACGGTTCGGCATCATACATTTTTTGAGATGCTGGGAAATTTTTCTTTTGGCGATTATTTTAAACGGGAGGCGATTATCTGGGGATGGGAGTACCTTACGGAAATTATGCGCCTTCCAAAGGAAAATCTCTGGATTACCATTTATAGAGATGACGACGAAGCTTTCGATATATGGCACAAAAAAGCTGGCGTGCCCGCAGAAAGGATCGTACGCTTGGGGGAGAAGAGTAATTTCTGGATGATGGGGGAAACCGGCCCCTGCGGCCCCTGCTCGGAAATTATCTATGATCAGGGTGAAGCTGCGGGATGCGGTCGTCCTACCTGTAATGTTGATTGCGACTGTGACCGCTATTTGGAAATATGGAACCTTGTCTTTACCCAGTTTGATCGGGATGCTTCCGGCAAGCTCACACCGCTGCCCAAACCCAATATCGATACGGGGATGGGTCTGGAGCGCCTGGCTGCCGTTGTGCAGGGTGTGAAGAGTAATTACGACACCGATTTGTTTCAAGATATTATACAATTTATTTGCGGGTTGTGCCATAGGGGCTATGGGAAAAACGAAGAAAGCGATGTTTCCATCCGTGTCATTGCCGACCACAGCAGGGCTGTTGCTTTCTTGATCGGGGATGGGGTTCTTCCCAGCAATGAGGGGCGCGGTTACGTGCTAAGGCGGATTTTAAGACGCGCAGCCCGTCACGGAAAACTCCTGGGCATAAATAAGCCTTTTCTCCACGAGGTATCGCAAAGAGTCATCGATGTGATGAAGGATGCGTATCCTGATCTTACAGACAAGGCAGCCTATATAAAAAAGGTTGTAATCAATGAGGAACAGCGGTTTATGGAGACGCTGGATGCGGGTTTGAAGATTCTTCAGGATGAGATGGCCGCGCTTAAAAAAGCAGGAAAGAAGATTATTGCCGGTGATGTCGTTTTCAAATTGTATGATACTTTTGGGTTTCCCGCTGATCTTACGGCGGATATCGTTCGTAAAGACGGTTTTTCGCTCGACATGGAAGGTTTTGATAAGGCCATGGAAGCGCAACGGCAGCGCGCGCGGGAAGCATGGCAAGGAAGCGGCGAGGAAGCTGTTGCGGAGGTTTATCAGAAACTTTCCGTTTCCGGCATTCAAACAACCTTCGTAGGGTATGAAACCCTCACAACCGCCTCGAAAGTGATTGCGATCTTAAAAGAGGGGCAAACCGTCCCTCGGCTTGCCGAAGGAGAAGAGGGTGAAATCGTTGTGGAACAAACCCCCTTTTATGGAGAAGCCGGCGGTCAGGTTGGAGATGTGGGAATTATCGAGGGTGAAGATTTTCTCTTTGAGGTAACGAAAACCATCAGGCCTCTTGATACGCTCATTGTACACCAAGGCCGGCTTAAGAAGGGGCAGATAAAGGCGAGAGATGCCGTTATCCTTAAGGTCGACAATGAAAGCCGACAGGCGACGAAGGCCAATCACTCCGGCACTCACCTCCTGCAGGCGGCCCTAAAGAATGTTCTTGGCGATCATATCAAGCAGTCAGGTTCCTTTGTTGCTCCGGAGCGTCTTCGCTTTGATTTCACTCATTTTTCTAGAATTGATGAGCAATATCTGTCCTGTGTGGAAGATGTCGCGAACCATTATATCCGTTGCAACGAAGAGGTAATCACGGAGATTCTTCCCATTGATGAAGCATTGAGAATGGGCGCGACCGCCGTCTTTGACGAAAAGTACGGAGAAACTGTTCGCGTCGTCAAAATGGGTGATTTCAGCATGGAGCTGTGCGGAGGTACGCACGTTAAGCGGACCGGCGATATTGGCCTTCTAAAGATTGTTCATGAGTCGGCCGTTGCCGCCGGGGTACGGCGTATTGAAGCTCTGACAGGGCAGGGAGCTATACGCTATATCCGAAAAATAGAAGGAGAGCTGAAAAAAACAGCGAATCAGTTGAAAGCGAATCCCTTAGAACTTTCTGAACGAATGGAGAAGCTGTTAAAACAGCAGCGCGATCTGGAAAAGGAGATCGCGTCTCTCAAGGGGAAGCTGGCGGCGAAAGACTCGTCCGATCTCCTTTCTCAGGCAAAAGAAATAAAGGGGGTCCGCACCCTTGCTGTGCAGGTTGACGCAACAGATGCCAAAACATTGCGTGATTTTGGCGATAAACTACGGGATCGGCTCCAATCCGGCATCGTTCTTTTGGGAAGCAGATCCGCGGATAAGGCCATGCTGCTGTGCTTGGTAACCAAAGACCTGGCAGATCGGTTTCATGCGGGGAATATCATCAAAGAGATTGCTCCCATTGTGGGAGGAAGCGGCGGCGGACGTCCTGACATGGCGCAGGCGGGGGGACAAAAGCCGGAGAACCTGGCGAAGGCGTTGGGGAAATTGGATGAAATTTTATCTAAATAGAAAGTTACCTTTAAGGTAAAGGTATTTTTTGCCTAAGGAGGTTGTGGTTTACGATTAAGCGTTTAAGAATTCCGGTTTTAGCGTTGATTCTCGCGGCCTAAAGGAAATAGAGCTTCAAAGGATTAAGAGGGCATTAGAGAACAAAATGGTTGTCGAGAAGTTAAGGGCTTTTGGCTTGACAGAAACGGAAATTTCCGCAAGGTTGAACAACCTGTCCGATGAAGATATTAAGGACACTTGCGCAAGCGTCTGACAGACTTTTGGCTGGTGGGGACGGCGTTGGTTTCGTCATTGGTGTCCTGATTATTGTTCTTCTGGTCATCATCATTTTAAAACTTTTGAATAAGGAGATCATTATACGCTAGCTTTTTCTACACTTTGTTTTTACTCAACAATTTAGCTGTAGGAATTACAAAGGTCCCGGCGGTTAAACAGGAAGCGCGATGGTGTAGCCCTGCCGCGCTTGCTTGCGTGATGTCTTACTGGGGTGATTCCATAAAACAAGAAGAAATTGCGGCTTCCGTTCATTCAATCAGCCTTAAAGGCGCCCTTATAACTGATTTGAAAAGGTACGCGGAAGCAAAAGGTTATCGAACATCATTATCAAGTGGAACTCTCGAAGATCTTAGAGGGTGGATCAACGCAAAAAGCCCGTCATCGTGCTTGTGGATAGAGGATTCTGGATCATGAGACCTTTGAATTTGTGATTAAATCGCCTTGCCGTCATTCCGTGCTTGACTTGAGCCTGCCCCGTACTCGATACGGGGGAATCCAGTGTTTTCAAGCCGTTATAGATTCCGCCCCGATTTTCATCGGGGTGACGCGTCAGAATGACGTGAGGGACCGTTTTTCAAAGGTCTTGTTTTATCAGTTTGGTAATTTTAAAGAAGCGGAAAAATATTACAGAAAGGCTCTTTATATAGAACAAAAAACACGGATGTGATGAACAACTTGGCTTATCTTCTCTATAAGGATGGAAAAACTGAAGAAGCCCTGGAATTGATCAACAGGGCGATCAAGATAGAAGCACAAGAAGAATATATAAAAACCCGTCAGGAAATATTAAAAGGTGGCGAATAAACTTTCTAGCCATTTGTTTTGTGAATTTTTCGAATATCTATCAAGCCCCTTGCCGAGCAGCCGTTTTATGGAGTGTAATGCAGGAGACTTCCATTTTAATTATCGAGGTTCGTACTTGTTTGATATAGAAAGCAACCATTGGGTGAAATTGTTGTCCTGATCATTCAGAATAAAGGAGGAGAGATAATGATTTATGTTGGCATCAACGGTTTAGGACGTGTTGGACGACAGGCGCTTAAAGCCATAATGGAAAGATATTCACAGACACTGAAAGTGGTTGCGGTCAATGATCTTTCCGATGTGGAAACAAATGCTCATCTTTTAAAATACGATACCAATTACGGTCGTTTCTCTGGGCAAGTGGGCGCCAAAAACGGTAATCTGGTCGTCAACGGCCAGATGATCAAAAATTTTGCCTTTAGGGACCCCTCCTCTCTTCCATGGAAGGATGAAGGGGTTGAGATCGTTATTGAGGCCACAGGTCTTTTCACCGTAGCTTCCAAGGCATCGGCGCATATTGAAGCAGGAGCGAAAAAGGTTGTCATAACCGCGCCGGCCAAAGAAGAGGATATAACCATTGTTATGGGCGTCAACCACAAGGACTATAAGCCCCAAAAACATCACATCATTTCAAACGCCTCCTGTACGACGAATTGTCTGGCGCCGCCGGTAATGGTGCTTCACCAAGCATTTGGCATCGAAAAAGGGATGATGACCACAGTGCATGCCTACACGAATGATCAGCGTATCCTCGATTTGCCCCATAAGGATCTCCGACGCGCCCGGGCGGCGGCCCTGAACATTATTCCAACTACAACCGGCGCCGCCAGAGCTCTGGCTTTGGTGATTCCCGATCTTGCGGGGCGATTTGACGGATACGCCTTAAGGGTGCCCACGCCCACGGTGTCGGTTGTGGATTTCGTGGCTGAACTGCGCAAGAAAACAACAACTCAGGAATTACGGGAAACTTTGAAAACGGCGGCGCAAAAGCGGTTGAAGGGGATTATGGCGTGCGAGGAAGAGCCTTTGGTTTCCGTGGACTTCAAGGGAAATCCTCATTCTTCCATCGTTGATATGGAATTTACGCAGGTTCTTCGGGATAATATGGTCAAGGTGGTCGCGTGGTATGACAATGAATGGGGATATTCCTGCCGGCTTGCCGATCTTGCCCATTACATAGCCCAAAAGGGTTTTTAGTTTTTCTAAACGTTTGAGAAGCGAGTATGCGCGCTCGAATTGTTGTTGTTGATGATGATGCGGTGGCCTGTGAGTTCTTGCAGGAAGCTCTTTGCCGGGCAGGCTTCAAAGTGGATACCTTTACCTCGGCAAAAGCGGTTCTCAACAGCAATTTAGAACAGTATGACCTTTTGCTGTCCGATATTCGCATGCCGGAGATGGATGGCCTCAAGTTCCTACAGAATATCCGCCAAAGGCGAGCCGATCTTCCCGTGATTCTGATGACGGCTTACGGTTCCTTGGAGACAACCATGGAGGCCCTCCAGCTTGGGGCATGGGATTATATCAGCAAACCTTTTTCGCCTGAAGCGATTCGTGAGATGGTGCAGAAGGTGCTGGATGTCCGCCAACTGCGTCAACATCGAGTGGACAATCAGCCAGGGATGTCCGAAGAACCCAAATTTATCGGGTCTTCCTCTGCTATGGTGGAGTTTTACAAGCAGCTTGTTCGTGTGGCCGATTCATGGGCGAGCGCCCTGATTGAAGGAGAAAGCGGAACGGGAAAAGAACTGGCGGCAAGGGCGCTTCATCAACTCAGTTCAAGAAGGCATAAACCTTTTGTGCCTGTTCACTGCGGGGCGATCCCTGACAATCTGCTGGAATCGGAACTTTTTGGATATGAGAAGGGGGCCTTTACCGGCGCCGATTGCGCCCACCCGGGGTTGCTCGAAACAGCTCAAGGGGGCACCATCTTTTTGGATGAGATAACGGAAATGCCGCCGGCCCTGCAGGGAAAGCTCTTGAGGTTCCTGCAAAACGGCGAGGTTCGACGGCTGGGTGGTCATGATGTAAAACATGTTACGGTTCGGGTGGCGGCGGCGGCAAATCGCAGTGTTGACGAAGAAGCCCGTCATAACAGATTCCGATTGGATCTTTTTTACCGTTTCGTCGTGCGCCTACGCACACCTCCCTTGAGAGAGCACAAGGAGGATATTCCGCAACTGGTGGATTTTTTCTTGAAAAAGGGGGGATATCCCACTGTGCGTATCGCGGATGAAGCTATGGAACGTCTGATCGCCCATGACTGGCCGGGCAATGTTCGTGAATTGGAAAATGTTTTGCAACAGACCCTCTTGCTGTCTCCCTTTGGCATTATTTTCCCTGAAAATTTACCGGCGAGATTTCGTGATATGGGGGAAAATAAGATACAACAGGAAGCCTTGACGCCGCTTGAAGCGGCTGAACGCGATCAAATTCTTAGTGTATTAAAAACAACCCTTTGGAACCAGAGTCGGGCCGCCCAATTACTGGGGATCGATCGGAAAACCTTACGCCACAAGATACAACGTTATGGATTGGCCTCGGGTATTTCTCCTTCGGGCCACGGTTCAAAAAACGGGAAATAAAGTGTAATTTTCGTTCCCTCTCCCTGCTGGCTTTCCATCTTCAGTTCACCTCCATGCGTCTCCATGATGTCTTGTACGATGGCAAGACCCAAACCACGCATCCCCTCGCCTTTGTGCGTGCTAAAAAAAGGCTCACGAACGCGCGCTATCAATTCAGGAGGGATTCCCCGTCCACTATCCTGAACTGTAATTTTTACCATGTGGCGATCCTGATCAGGCGCGGCGGTGATAGTTACAGTTCCCTCGCCAACTATGGATTCCAATGCGTTTTGTATAATGTTGAACAGGACCGTTTGAATTCTGTAGCGGTCTGCATGAAGGGGTGGGATATCCTTTTCTGTGTTTACGGTCAATTGGATGTTTGACTTTTGCAGCAAGGGTTCAAAGAGAACCAATGTTTCATTCAGCAAGTCATAGATAGAAACATTTTCAAAATGGGGTTCAGGCAGCCTGGTGGCGCGACGAATATTTTTGATGACTGCGTCCAGACGATCCGTCTGCTGGATGATAAGCTCCAGTTTGCGGGCGACATCCGGCGGCCAGTTATCCCGCTCCATGAGAAGCCTGGCCAATCCGGCAATAGAATGGAGCGGCGTTCCGAAATCATGCGCCAGCGTTGCCGTCAGATATCCCAGGGCCTTGGTTTTCTGGAGTTGGTCCACCTGCCGTTGAAGCTCTACAACACGGATGGTTGCTTCCTGTATGCGCTGCTGGAGCTGTTCGTTTAGCTCTTGATTTCTGGAAAGAACGTTTTCAATTTCGTCTGCCATGGAGTTAAAATGATTGGCCAGTTGTCCCCATTCATCCTCGCGACCTGCAAACACGTGTTTTATATACCGTCCCTTCTGAAATTCATCGATGGCGCCTGTAATGACCTGCAGCGGCCTTGCGATCAGCCATCGGTAACCCTGATCCAGCAAGAGCAGGATGAACAGCAAGAGGCCGGCGCTGCTGAAGATTAAAAGGTATTGGGCGCTCGACAAAATCTCGATATTTTCGCGGGAGAAAATGATAACGCCTACAATCGTTTTGGTCCTCTGGCTTTTTTTCGATGAAACGGGATACAGAAGTCCTAGGGCCGGCCCCGCATCGGTATCCAACTTTTGATATTGGGGTTGAAATTTTTTAGCAACACTTTCAACAAGTTTTTCCGGCCATTCATAATGAACACGACTGGTGCCGGCCACTTCATCAACATCGCCGTGATCGACAGAAAAAATGTCAATGCGGGCCAATCGGACATCACTCTGGAGGTTGTCTTTCAGGGTGGAATCCAAAACCGATAATCCGGCTTTTGTAGGAAAATGCTGGTAGTAAGCGCCGACCGTCTCTGCCACAGCATAAATCGTTTTGCCCTGATGCTCTGTCAGAATGCTGCCCAGCGCCCTTAACTGCAGCCATCCCCAGACAGCCATGGTGACGGACAGTCCGGCAATGGAAACGAAAAGCAGACGCATACGAATGGTCATAATCGGTCTCTCTCTTTCAGAAAAATTTTGCTTCGGGGGATATTCTCTCCGGTATTTCTAGACCATTGGGTTTGTATAAGAACACATTTTTTTCAACAGATTATAACGGTTCGGCAAAAAAGTCCCGATGATACAAAAAAAAGGCACGAACGGATAGTTCGTGCCCTGAAGATGGTTTTATCGCTACCTGTTAACTTACTTTGTTGCCGGTTCTTCCGGAGCGGGCGCCGCTGGTTTTTCCGGAGCGGGTTTTGCGGGGCGCTTCTTTTTCGGGAAAATGCGGCAGACCTTGGAAGCTACCTTCTGGCCGTCTTTCTCAACGTAGACAACCCTCACCTTGTCTCCCACCTTTGCTTTAGCGGCCTTTTCCAAAACAAACTCCATCGTTTCAGCCTTGCCCTTAACGGTGCGTTCGATTTTCAGAGCTGTGTCGGAAATTTCCAATACCTTGCCCGTGGCGCTCATCTTGGCTACTTTCGCAGGGGCATTTGTGGAAGGTTCCGCAGCGGCAGGAGCTGCCTTTGTAGCCGCAGCTGGTTTTTCGACGGCGAAGGCCGAGGCGCAAAAGAGAAAAACCAGACCAACAACCAATACCATTAAACGTTTCATCTTCAATAACCTCCTTAATAAGTTTAAGGCTATATCTTAGCAACCAATATGCCATATCGCTAAGTTAGGACAAAATAATATTATGTCAAGCAATATATGCGGATTAGAATATAACTCTTAAGTTGTGTGGGGAATGATCGACTATATGATTGGGGGAAAAGCCCCCAAGGGCTGGGGAATATGTCACCAAATTCCTACCTGCCTGTCTGCCGAGCGGGCGGATAGGGTGCATACAGACCGGTAGCATTTTGAAGCGGATATTTTTTGAACATGCAGTTGAAAAGAGGCATGGCATTGATAATGCAATAACTTGATATGTATTCGCTGACAAGGTAATTTAATTACGAAATTGTAGCGGCGCCGCAATTGCCGCTTGGTTTTTAAAGAAGCTCTTTCCGATAAGAGTAAGTTTAGCCTGTCGGGAGTTTCATCAAAGATCAATAAAATGTGAGGGGAAGCTTCCAGATTGAAGGTCTGACTAACTTTGCACATGAAGAAGGGGTAATGATGTAAGGAAGACACGGCTTTATTATGTTATGTTGTTGGTTGGTTTTAGTGTGGTTTTCCTGAGCGCGGGAGTTGGGCAGGCGTTCAATGTCGAAAGTATGGCCGTTCATGCGAGAGCATTGGGTCTGGCCAATACCTGTACGGCGGACCCTCCCCGCATCATGGCCATCCACTACAACCCGGCAGCTTTAGCGCGTCTGGAGGGCACGCAGGTTGATGTGGGTATAACCTATGCTGACGTGGAGGTGACCTCCCGTTTCAAGAGGGGCAGCGGTTATACAGATCCTACGGGAACAGGAGTTCCTGACCCTGTGGCCGATACGGCAGGAACCTCACACAAGGCCTGTGTGTCGGTTCCTTTCATGCAATGGATGAGTCCTCTTGTTGCTCCGAATTTAGGCGTTTCCTATCAGCCCAAAGATTCATCACGCTGGACATTTGCCTATGGAATTTACGCCCCCTTTGGGCTTGGTGTCGCGCACGGCGAAGTTTCCGCCATACACGGCGGGCAGGGAAACTGGATATGCTGGCGGAAGATTATCTGACGACTTCATTTAATGTGGGCCTGCTCTGGCAGCCGTCAGAAAGGTTTTCTTTCGGGGCGGTCTATCAGAGTGAGTTCAAAGCGGACATGGATGGGGATTTTCGGCTGGAATACACCCAGGATTTTAAAAACGTTTGGAACGCTACACTGGGGCCGGTCAAGGGTCCTACGAAAGACAGGGATGCGGGGACGATAACCAACTGGGATATTTACACCATGAGACCTTTGAAAAACGGCCCCTCACGTCATTCCGACGCGTCACCCCGATGAAAATCGGGGCGGAATCTATAACGGATTGAAAACACTGGATTCCCCCGTATCGAGTACGGGGCAGGCTCAAGTCAAGCACGGAATGACGGCAAGGCGATTTAATCACAAATTCAAAGGTCTCACCATAGGAATGGGTTACAATTTTTCCGATCGGTTGACTGTTGATCTGGCCTTGGCATATGTCTATAACGACGACCACAGCATCCCCAAAAACACAAGCAAGATTTTAAACAGCTCGGCGGACGGCGCGGGGATTATTTATAATCCTTACGCTGGGTTAGATTATGAGCAGAAAAGCGAGGCTTATCTGCCGGCCATCAATATCAGCTACAAATGGTAGTCCCTGATGGAATCGGGATGGAAAAACGTAAGGCATAAAGCGTGAAGCGTAAGACAAGCTAATCCTAATTATTGTCCAACATGGCAAAGTCTTTGAGCTGGTCGCGTCTTTTTTTGTGTTGTAATTTCCTAAGGGCCTTTGCTTCGATCTGCCTGATTCTTTCCCGCGTGACCCCCATCATTTCGCCCACCTCTTCCAAGGTAAAGGGGCCATAATTACAGGCTACCCATGTGCAGTTAAAATACATTTCATTTTTGAGACGCCATTCACACGTTACATCTTCACAGATTTCTACAATCAAATGGCCTTTTTTCTTGCATCGATATGTATTAATCAAGTGGTTGGGTCTCCTTTGTGAATTTTGCCTAAATTATTTATTGTTTACTGATTTGTCAATGTGCTTTTATGAAATGTGTTTCTTTTTTAAAGAATCAATTTGCGGCAGGGTGATAACCGAAAAATCGGGGAAATGAGGAGGGTGCTTTGTTGCTTCAGCGGCAAGGGGGAAGACGAAGGGTGATTTACGAGATGGCCTTTTTTACCTCCATGGCAAAGGATGAAACGATCTGCAGAAGGTTTTTTTCACTGCTGTTTTTCTCAATCATCTTGACGATGGCGCTGCCGATGACGACACCGTCGGCCAGAGGAGCTATCTGGCCGGCTTGTTCGGGGGATGTGATGCCGAAACCAACCACGACGGGTAGGTTCGATAATCTTCTTATTCTTTTTATATCGGCTTTGACATTTTCCACAGAAGGTTTTGCCGTGCCCGTCACACCGGTAATGGAAATGTAATAGAGAAATCCGCTTGCATTGTTTACAATTTCTTCGATGCGCGCGTTGCTTGTCGTTGGGGCAATCAGGGAGATGAAATCCATGCCCAGCGGATCGGTGTAAATTTTGAGCTCCTCCGATTCTTCGGGCGGGAGATCGACGACCAAAATGCCGTCAACGCCCGCGTCCCTTGCGGCAGCGGCAAATTTCCTGTTGCCGTAGCTGTAAATGGGGTTATAATAGCCGAAAAGAACGATGGGAATTTGAGAGATGTTTCTTATTTTTTTGATCATCTTTAGAATTTTACGAAGGTTCGCTCCCCCCTTCAATGCCCGCTGGGAAGCGGCCTGAATGATCGGGCCATCCGCCGTAGGATCGGAAAAGGGGACGCCGATTTCGCAGATGTCCACACCAGCCCTATCCATGGCCAGGACAAATTCTCTCGTTTTTTCGAGATCTGGGTCTCCTGCCGTTAGATAAACGACAAGGGCTTTCTTGCCTGTCGCCTTGAGCTCGTTGAATTTTTCCTCAATTCTTCCCATTTCCTAAACCCCCATCTTTTCCGCCACCACTTCCGCGTCCTTGTCGCCCCTGCCGGAGAGGTTGATGATGATGATTTTATTTTTGCTCAATTCAGGGGCGAGTTTCAACGCATAAGCCACCGCGTGGGAGCTTTCCATAGCGGGGATGATGCCTTCGCATTGCGACAAAACCCTAAAGGCTTCCATGGCTTCGTCGTCCTTTACGGCAACGTAGCGCGCCCTTCCCGACTGTGAAAAGTAGGCATGCTCCGGTCCGACGCCGGGATAGTCCAAACCCGCCGCAATGGAATGGGCATCATGAACCTGGCCGTATTCGTCCTGCAGAAGGTATGTTCTGTTTCCGTGCAGGACGCCAATTGAGCCTGCGGAAATGCTCGCCGCATGTTTGCCCGTATCAAGGCCATAACCGGCCGCTTCCACACCGATCATCCGGACCTGAAGATCTTTTCTGAACGGATAGAACAGCCCCATGGCGTTGCTGCCGCCCCCGACGCAGGCAATCAGAAAATCCGGGAGGCGCCCTTCCCCTTTTAATATCTGCCTTTTCGCTTCCCTGCCGATGACGCTCTGAAAATTGCGCACCATCATGGGGTATGGATGCGGACCGGCTGTGGTGCCGATCACATAAAAGGTGTCGCGAACTCGTGAAACCCACTGGCGCATGGCCTCGTTCATAGCGTCCTTGAGAGTTGCCGTCCCGGAAGCAACAGGAACGACCTCGGCCCCTAAAATCTTCATGCGGAAAACGTTGGGAGCCTGACGCCGGATGTCCTCTTTCCCCATGAAGATATGACACGCCATGCCGAACAATGCGGCAACCGTTGCTGTGGCTACCCCGTGCTGGCCGGCGCCGGTTTCCGCTATCACGCGATTTTTCCCCATCCGTTTGGCCAGCAATGCCTGTCCCAGAGTGTTGTTGAGCTTGTGGGAACCCGTGTGGTTGAGATCTTCCCGCTTGAGATAAATTTTGGCCCCGCCGAGTTTTTCCGTCAGGCGGCGGGCGAAATACAGCGGCGTTTCCCTGCCGGCGTACTGCTTTAGATAATAATTGAATTCCGCCTGAAAGGTTTTGTCCTTTTGAGCTTTACGATAAGCCTCTTCCATCTCGATAAGGGCGGGCATCAGGGTTTCCGCTGCATAACGGCCGCCGAAAATGCCAAAATGTCCGTGTTTATCAGGTAGTCTTTTTTGCATGAGGTTCCTTATATCTTTCATTTATATTTGACAAAATCGTAAAAAGTCAAAATTCGCGGGTTTTGTCATGGTGAGCCTGTCGAACCATGACGTAATATCAATTATTTATGTTCACCCTTCGACAAGCTCAGGGTGACAATTGGGACTTATTATGAAAATAAACCATGCACTAAGCCACCATTGGCAGTTTTTTTATGTCCACTTCGTAGCCTAAGGCATTGATTCTCGATGTTAATCGTTTAACGAGAAATTGTTCGTTTAAGCGATCAAAATAATCTGCACCGAGTTCCTTATAGG
>DHHR01000078.1 GCA_002403385.1 Syntrophaceae bacterium UBA4767
TGTTTTTATGTAAGTCCCGGATTGGTTGGTGTCTTCATTCCCCCTACCGTTATTTTACTAATGAGGATATTATTACTCATCGGTAAGGAAAAAGTAGCGTCTCACGCCGTTCCCAAATCGGTTGAGCTCTACAAGGAGTTTCCTCATAAGGGGCGAGGTTTGTATGCTGCTTTTGGGATAGAGCATTTGATGACGGACCCTCGGTTTCAAGGTTATGAGAATCTGATGAAGAACAGGAACGAGTATGTCGCCTTGGCGCAGGCATCGATAAAGAATTTCACAAGCAAGGAAATTATGGAGAAGATGCGGGGGGCGCGGAGGTTCACTGCAAGGTGTCAGTGAGTGGCGGATGGCCTTACCCTTCCGAGATACACCAAACATCATGGAAATATTCCATTGTAGTCTTAAAGTGAGAAGGATGGAGCTGGGTACAGAAGCTAATGCCATCGCTCCCATAAAGAGGTGGCGTTCTTTGTGGTTTTGTAAAAGCCGATAAAGCGCTTCCCTTAAGAAAAAAATAGTGATGAGACCTTTGAAAAACGGCCCCTCACGTCATTCCGACGCGTCACCCCGATGAAAATCGGGGCGGAATCTATAACGGCTTGAAAACGCTGGATTCCCCCGTATCGAGTACGGGGCAGGCTCAAGTCAAGCACGGAATGACGGCAAGGCGATTTAATCACAAATTCAAAGGTCTCGTGATATTAATAAAAAATGACAAGAAATAGCAAGAAATGGATTGCTTGTAATTCTTTGTTATCATTATTACTTTTGATAGAAATATTGTTTTGTCGATAAACAGTGTGAATTTTTGGAGGTGATTTTATGTTAAGAATAATGGGAGCTTTTTTTGCGGGTATTTTTCTGTTTAACGCAATTCCACATCTGGTGCAGGGAATATGTGGCAAGCGCCATATGACGCCCTTCAGTCCGCTTTCTTCTGCCTTGGTGAATGTTGTCTGGGGCTGGATCAATATTGTTCTGGGTGTATTGATTGTAAAAGTATGGCGGCCCGTTGATGAATCTGTCTTGTGGTGTGCGGCATTCCTGCTAGGCGGTGTTGTGATTTCTGTTTATTTGGCGATTTTTTGGTCCAATCCGGATGCGCGGTTACCCTGGCACAAGAAATAACTTAAGCAATATCAATATTTGGAAAGGAGAGTAATTATGGCAAAGGAACCTATTGGGATGACAAGGAGAATAGCCAAGTTTATTGTGGAGACAAAAAAATCGGATATACCGGCTCCCGTTTACGAACACGCAAAAATCGCCTTTATGGACTGGCTTGGCGTAACCCTTGCGGGGAAAGATGAATTGCTGGTCAAGATGCTTATCCGTTATACGGATGTGATGGGAGGCAATCCACAGGCGACGGTTATCGGTCATAATGTGAAAAAATCACTGGCGCAAGCGGCCCTCATCAATGGATCAGCGTCCCATGCGCTGGATTACGACGATACCATACTTGCTTTTCTTGGGCATCCTTCCGTAACGCTTTTTCCTGGCTTGCTGGCCCTAGGGGAGTGGGAAGGGAAGACAGGAGAGGATTTCCTGACGTCTTACATCATTGGATTGAAAGCGGGTGTTACGATTGCTTCATGCGCCGGTGGAGAACATTATATAGCAGGCTGGCACGGAACATCAACTATGGGGCATCTGTCCGCGGCGGCGGCATGCTCGCGCTTTCTTGGACTCGATGAGCAACAGACGGTTAACGCTCTTGGCATTGCCGGGACGCAGGCTTGCGGTTTGAAAAAGGTTTTTGGCACCATGTGCAAGCCGTTTCACGCAGGCCGCGCATCAGAAGTCGGGATTATGGCAGCGCTTCTTGCTCTTGAAGGATTTACCAGCGCTGATGATATTCTCGAAGGCGCTGCCGGTCTTTTTCAGGCCATGAAAGGAACGGTCAATGAAATTGTTTTAGCTAACCTTGGCAAAACCTGGGATATTGAGGATATAGCGCAGAAGTACCATGCTTCCTGCCATGCCACGCATTCTCCCATCGAGGCGGCGCGGTCTATTGTTAGAAAAGAAAGATTAGCCATCGGCGACATTAAATCGATAAAAGTTCATTCTTCCGAAGTGGCTTTGGGCGCCGCTTATAGGACGGATGCCAATACGGGGCTTGAAGGAAAATTCTGCATTCCCTATTGTGTAGCGAACGCTTTGTTGCGCGCCAACACAGGCATGCAGGCCTTCACAGATGAGAAGGTTAGGGATAGCGAAGTTAAGGCCTTGATGTCCAAGATTTCCCTTGTCAAGGACAATGAAATTCTCCTGTTATCTTCCAAGGTTGAAGTGGATACGAACGACGGAAGATCGTTTTCCGCGTTTTGTGATGTCATGCAGGAAATTCCACCTCTTGATGAAAAAAGAGAAAAGATTAAAAGCAAATTCCTAGATCTTGCCGGGGCAGTTCTTGGGGATGCAAAAGCAGAAAAGCTGATTGATGAGATTCTTTCGCTGGAAAAAATGAAAAATATGAACGAACTGGTCGCGACTTTTTAGAAGTGGTTTTCGTATCAGTAAAATTGAATGATTTTGCTTTGCGGGACAAAGGAGGGCATCTTTTATCCCGCAAATTTTTTAGAAAAATAAATATGACAAAATCGTAAAAAGTCAAAATTCGCGGGTTTTGTCATGGTGAGCCTGTCGAACCATGACGTAATATCAATTATTTATGTTCACCCTTCGACAAGCTCAGGATGACAATTGGAACTTTTTACAAGTGCATCAAATATGTTAGTTTAGAATTTATCCTTAATGATTTTCCAAATCTACTGGTCCATTACCTGCCCATAAAAAATTATTGACAATAATCCTAATTTAGGACAATAACATAACTGACTGGTCAGTCAGTTATGTGTCTTCGCCAATTCAGAAAGCCGAAACTGTCGAGTCAGTCGTTTACAGCTTTATGAAACCATATGAAACAAGAGGATGGAGGAGCTTTACTACTAGCTGCAGTGCATGTTGCTCTGAAAATCGTTAGTTGCAAAATACTCTATTCTATTCCTCATAATATTTCCAAGTTCGAAGTTTTCACGAAAAAGCGCCCTCCAAGGATTTGGGGAAACTTGATGCTATAATCACAATTTTCCAAAAGGAGGTAACGCCATGTCAGTAACAGCATCGAAAGACAAATCATTAGAAGAGCTCAAAGAAAATCGTGAGTGGTGGTGGGTGGCGGAGAAAGTAAGATCTAAGCGGCTGGATTATTTAAGAAAAGCGGTATGGAAGAAAGGGGCTATTGGTGGGTTATATGCTCCTGGGATCAAAATTGATATGGAAAGGCCGGCGCTTTTTACGGAAGCCTGGTTTGCCAATGAAAGCGATCCACCCATGATCAGGCATGCCAAGGCTTTAGCCAATGTGTTGGACAATATTACTATCTTCATTACGGATCATGCCCAGCTTGTGGGCTATGTGGGCAGCCTTCCCCACACCCTGAATTGGATTATTGAGGGAACAACAATCATGAATGAAGAGGTTTACAATGAGCCCGGTACTGCTCCCGAACCTGAGGAAGAGTCCCTGGAGCAAATGGCGGAACTGATAGATAAATGGAGGGAGAAAACCGCAATGGATAGATTTGCTCGCCTTCTAGATCCCGAGGATGCGGTAAAATTTTTAAGCGGCGCTATTGGCTGGGGCGCTCCCCTTTCCATTTTGGGTTACAACGGTATGGACTGCGAATATATCTTGACGGGCAAGCGTGGTCTTGAGGACATTATTGAAGAGATAGATCAGAGGATTGAAGAAGCGGAGGAGAAGACCACGGGCCGACCCGGGCCGGACATCCTTCCCCTGTATGACCGGATACCAAACTGGGAAGGGATGAAACTGGCTCTGCAGGCAGTGATTCGTTACGCGAGGCGTTATGCCAGGCTGGCTCGAATTATTGCGGAGAACTTTGAATCCGATCAGAAACGTAAGGAAGAATTGCTGAGGATAGCGGAGACCTGTGAGCGGGTGCCTGCGAAACCGCAACGCAATTTACAGGAATCTTTTCAGTTCGATTGGTTTCTGAATGTGGCGCTACGTATGGAGTCATTTGGTGGCGCTTGGGCTTCTCGTCCTGATTATTATCATGGTCCCTTTTATGATAAGGACGTAAACATTGAAAAGCGTTTGACAAAGGAAGAAGCGCTGGATTTGGTGGGTGAATACCTGATTCGGTGCTATGAAATAGGATTTTATGTTTTCCGCTGGGGCCGAGAGGGGTTGCAGGGGGTTACAACTTCTTTCAACTGGACGATGGGAGGCGTAAAGCCCGATGGGACGGATGCGTGCAACGATTTGACGGTGGCCTTCATGCAGGCGGCGCGCCTGGTGCGCACGTCCAATCCCACCTACAGCTTCCGGTGGCATCCCAAGGTAAAGGACGAGGTGATGCGTGAGTGCTTCGAATGTATCCGTCATGGACTGGGTTATCCCTCCATGAGAAACGACCCGATTTTAATAGCCAATGCCATGAACTGGCACGGTCATCCCATAGAGGAAGCTAGAACCTGGGTGCATCAGGCGTGTATGTCTCCATGTCCCGTGACAAAACACGGATTCCAGCCCATGCGCATGGCCTCGGCTACGGCGAACACGGCCAAGGTGGTGGAGTATGCCCTGTTTAACGGCTACGACCGCGTGGTGAATATGCAGATGGGGCCGAGGACGGGAGACGCTCGGAAGTTCAAGAGTTTTGATGAACTTTTTGCCGCCTGGGTGAAACAGTTTGAGTGGATCATGGATGTCCTTGTCAGAACATTGAACCTTGGCAGGGTTAAGTCACCGGAGATGTGCCCCAGGTCTTTCTTATCGGCCATTTCTGAACGGAATGTCGAGATGGGTCTGGATGCCGCTTCCCCTGAAGGAGAGAGAGGAAACTGCTGGATGACGGCCTTCACCTGGGTGGAGAACCCTGACAGTTTGGCGGCGGTAAAGAAGCTGGTCTTCGAGGATAAGAAATATACGATGGATCAGTTGATCGATGCCC
>DHHR01000063.1 GCA_002403385.1 Syntrophaceae bacterium UBA4767
AATCGCAAATTCAAAGGTCTCATATAATATATGACATAGGAGGGAGAGTCATGTCTAAATCACCGATACCTCCATCAAAGAAAGAGGTTTCGGAACCATTTAAGCCCGACGATTTGTTTCCCTCCCTTTGGCAAATTCCCCAAAATTCTGAAATGGCGCCGGAAAAAATCGAAATTGCGCTTCGTGAAAGAATCAAAGAATTGAACTGCCTCTATGGGATCGCCCGGCTGGCAGAGCGATACTATGATTCAATGGATAATTTCCTTAAATATCTTGTAGATTTTCTTCCACCGTCATGGCAGTATCCAAAGATTACCTGCGCGCGGATTGTTTTTGAGGATCGAACTTATCGGAGTAAAAATTTCAAGGTGACAAAATGGCGCCAGTTATCGCGGATTCTCGCCTATAACGAACCTGTGGGAGAGGTCGCCGTCTTTTACCTGGAGGAACGTCCCGCCGCGGACGAAGGGCCTTTTCTTAAGGAAGAGCGTGTTCTGATCGATGAAGTCGCCCAGAGGATCGGCGACATAGCCATACGGATCGCCGCAGAAAAAGAGTTACAAGAAACAAATAGGCAACTTAGTTTAGAACGAACGGCTCTGCAAGAAGCCAACACGGTGCTCCGCGCCGTCCTCGCAAAAGTTGGGGAGGAAAAACAGCACATATATAAAGACATGCAGGCAAACATCGAAAAGGTCATTATGCCAATTATAAATGTCCTTACCCTTGAGGTTCCTAAAGCTCAGCGTAAATACGTTGAAATCCTGAAAAGTAACCTCGATGAAATCACTTCCCCGTTCATAAATCGTCTCCTGTATAAATTTCAGCCGCTCACCCCTACGGAAATCAGCATATGCAACCTGATCCGAAACGGCATGAGGAGTAAAGAAATCGCTGAACTGAGAGGCGTTTCCACGGCAACCATCAACCGGCATCGGGAACATATCCGCCGGAAATTGAAAATAACCAATAGCGATGTCAATCTTACTTCATACCTGCAATCGCTTGTATGAAGAAAACAAACAGAAGGGAAATATGAATACTAAAACCAATTGCCCAACCCCACTATTTAAGGAAAAAGACAGGATTTATGGATTTCTGGTTCTTCGGGTGGAAAAGATTGAAGATATACGGGTAACTGCTTATGAAATCAAGCATGAAAAAACGGGTGCCAAGATTTTACATCTTCATTGTGATGACAGGGAAAACCTTTATGCCATAGGTTTTAGAACCCCTCCGAATGATTCCACCGGCCTCCCCCACATCCTTGAACACTCCGTGTTGGCCGGTTCCGAACGATACCCTGTAAAAGACGCTTTCAACGAACTTCTCAAAAGAACGCTGCAAACTTTCATCAATGCCTTTACCTATCCCGATAAGACCATCTATCCGGCAGCCAGTCAGGTAAAGAAGGATTTTTTCAACCTTGCCCGAGTTTATACCGATCTTGTACTGAACCCCAGACTTTTAAAAGAAACTTTTTCTCAGGAAGGCTATCACTTTGAATTCAGCATTCCCGACGATATTGATAGCAGCTTAACTATTTCCGGAATTGTTTACAATGAAATGAAAGGCGCCTATTCATCGCCGGATAACTTGATGTCTAAAGTTATTCAGGAAAATCTGTTTCCAGATAACGCATATGCCTTTGATTCGGGAGGAAACCCCGATGTTATACCTTCACTTACTTATGAACAGTTCAAGGCGTTTCACAAAACATTTTATTCGCCGTCCAATGCCATGATTTTTCTATATGGCAACATTCCGATTACCGAGCATCTGGCTTTTCTGGAAGAAATGCTCTCAGGATTTGAACGGGTTTCCGTCGAATCATCTATTAAGAGCCAACCACGGCGGTCGAAACCACGCCTGGTAAAAAGCATGTATCCCATTGCCAAAGAGCAAAACCCGCAGGGGAAAGCCGTTGTAAATATGGCATGGATGTTGGCGGAAAATACGGACTATCAAACGGTTCTTTTGTTGGAAATCGTTTCCGGCGCTCTTGTCGGAAGCGCGGCAAGCCCTCTTCGCAAGGCCCTAATCGATTCCGGCCTGGGTGAGGACCTATCCCCGATTACCGGGTTAGAAAAGGATTTTAAGCAAATCGTCTTTGGCGTCGGATTGCGGGGCACAGATACCGAAAAAGCTCCGGAAATTGAAAAACTCATCCTAAATACTTTGCAAGACATCGTGGCTGCCGGATTTGAAAATGATCTGATCGAGGGAATCCTTCATCAGGTGGAATTTCACGGCAAGGAGATCCTTCGCAAGGCATACCCCTACGGAATTGTGCTCATGGGGCGGGTATTTCACACATGGCTCTACGATGGAGACCCATTGTCAGGTCTGAATTTTTCTAAAATGATCGAGGATGTCCGCAGTCAATGGCAGCAAAATCCCCATCTGTTTCAGGACATTACACGGAAGTGGTTTGTGGAAAATCCTCACCGCATCACGTCAATTATGGAACCGAGCCAAACCTACAACGATGAACTTGCTGAAAATTTTAAGGAAAAGATGGCAAGCATAAAAGCTCGTTTTTCTAAAGAGACGCTCGAGAACATCAAGCGTGAGGCCGCGTTATTAAAGGAATATCAACTCAGTCCGGATTCTCCCGAAGCTCTGAACACCCTTCCGAAATTGAGAATTTCAGATATTTCCAGAACCATCGAGACAATTCCGACGGAAAAGGTCGAAATAAATAATATCCCGTTTCTCAAACACGAGCTGTTCACCAATGGAATTGTTTACATGGATTTGGCCTTTGACATTTCGGATATTCATGAGGAATTGCAACCGTATCTCCCTCTTCTGGGAAAATTAATAACCAATATGGGCGCCGGGGGTTTAAGTTACGAGGATATGGCGAAACGGATCGCTCTTAATACGGGAGGGCTTAGCTGTCAGCTTGTCTGCGGCCTCATGGCGGAATCATCAAAAAACTGGCAGAAAATGATTTTCAGGATCAAGGCCCTTAGGCAAAAAACCTCTGAGGCCGTGAAAATTATAACGGACCTCCTCACCGATGCAGATATTTCTAATGAAGACCGTATGAAGGATCTGATCGCCGAAAAGAAGAACAATCTTCATGCCGCGGTGATCCCGTCCGGCCATCTATTTGCAAAAATGACGGCAGGAGCGGGATTAAATGTCAGCGCCTACCGTGATGAACAATGGCACGGCAGGACGCAACTTCGCTTTATAGCCAAAATATCCGAACAGTTTGCTCTCAATAAGAAAGATATTCAGGAAAAGCTTGCCATGCTGAGTAAAATAATCTTTTGCCAGGAGAGACTTTTTGTAAACTTGACAGCAGATGCCGAAGGGCTGCGCGTTCTTTCCGATTGTTCGGCCGAATTGGTGGAACGGCTGATGTGCGGCAATAAGATAGGCAATCCCAGCATTCCTCAATTACAACCTGTATATGCGGGCATTCCCATTCCTGCTCAAGTCTCCTACGTGGCGAAAGTTCTGTCAGCTCCCAACTTTGCTGATAACTCATCCGCGCCCCTCCTGGCGGCTTCAAGATATCTGTCCAATGAATATCTTTATAAACGCATCCGTGTTCAAGGCGGCGCTTACGGAGGAATGTCGGTTTACGAACCGATTAACGGCACTTTCTCTTTCCTTTCCTACCGGGACCCCCACATTGTAGGCACGTTAAAAATTTACCATGAAGCCGTAGAATTCATTGCTCAACATAAGATTGGAGCGGAAGAACTCGAAAAAATGATCATCGGCGCCATAGAGACTTTAGATAAACCCATGGATCCATCCAGCCATGGGTATACGGCAATGATTCGTGAGTTTGCGGGATTAACAGATGAGCGCCGCCAAACAAACCGGGATAGAATCCTAAATACGACGGCCGAAGCCCTTCAGGAAACCGCTTGCCGATATTTGGAAGGTGCGGCAGCTTCCGCAATGATTGCCGTTTACGCCGAAGAGGAAAACCTACGCAAGGCCAACGAAGGTTTAGAGAAGAAACTTAAGATTGAAGCGTTTCTTTAATGATGGGTGAAGGAAATCTGAGCCTCATGCCTTGATATAAAATTGCATCTTAATGCCGCTAACTTCTACCATGTCGCCGTCTTTGAGATCATGCCGCCGGCTGATCTTTTCCCCGTTAACCTTCATTATTTTTCCGCTTGAGGGACTGATAAAATAACCTTCTCTGCGCCTGTTGATTAAAGCAGCTACCTTCGGAGCAAAGAATCCCTTTAGCCGGATGCCTGCATGATCATCTTTACCGATGGCAGCAACTCTCTCCTTAATAAGATAATCATTTTTATCCGTTGATCCCTCGACAATTATAAAACCACCAATAACTTCGAGCTTTTCTGTGGAAGCCAGTATTTTTTGTTGCTCCTCCGGTTCAAGAATGACCGTTTCATCCAGTAAATGATCGCGCGTTTGAACGTCTTTCTTCTCTATTTCAATACTCTCAGAAATAACAAAATCAAGTGTATGCGTTCCAATCAAGACAACATCGCCGTTGCTAAGAACGTGTCTAGAAACTTTCATGCCGTTTACGAAAGTTCCATTTAAACTATTCAAATCTTCAATAAGCATCTGTTCCCCTTCTCTGACGCTCATGGCGTGAAACCCCGAAACGGCAAGGTTGTCAATCTGGATATCATTCTCTACCTTGCGCCCGATGGTTGTAATATCCTTTTCGAGGGGAATTTTCTTAATCACGGCATCTTTATACTTCAAAAAGACTTCAGCCACCCTTCACCTCCCAAACCATAGTTCGACAAGCTCACTAACCGATTCCAAAAGGCCGATCCCTTCCGCTACAACCAAAATATTTAGATTCTGATCGCCCTGCTGTATCATCCATAAAATCTCAAGAGCGATTGCACTAACCGTCATAGAAGATAAAACCAATAACAAAGAGGATCAAGAAAACAAGACCCATGCCAAAATAAAGAAAGGTAAAATTATTTAGCTTCAAAAGACCTGCATCTGTAAGTGCATTTAAGTTAAACACATAACCCCAGTACATAACAAAACAGAAGTTGATTAAAATGGCAATTTTAAGACGTCCTAGAACCAAGGCAAGTGTGCTTAAAGTCAGTAAAAGGATTATCTGGAACAGTGGTATTGTTAACTGTGTTGTGTAGAAAATACTCAGCATGGTCACCTCCTTTTGCTCAAAATAAAGGCAATTTCAGAAAAAATACCCAAATTAGGCTTCTTCTCCTATTAGACTCCCGCTCCATATTTCCCAGTATTTTCAATTACTTACCAACCAAAATGAAGATAAAAAGGTTTGATTCTTTTGTAAGCTTTCCTTATAATAATCTTATCTTATCTAATATATTGGATGAAAGGTGTCAATTTAATTTTATTTTTTCCTATTTTTTGCTTTATGTATAAATTGAGGAGGGTAAAAATGCTCATGAGAAACTAAAGGAGATACTATGAAAAAGCCCCCAAGCGCCAGTTGACAGTTAAGCCCGAAGGCGTAACAGTTGGTTAGGCTACCAAAGCAAACCAACTAACGAAAGGGGGCAGTTATGATTTACATTGGAATGGATATCAGCAGCAAGAGTTTTGTTATTCATGGGATCGATGAGAAGAAGCGGGTAGTAGTAAATAAAGAGATAGAGCCAACGCGAGGAGGGCTCCAAGGATTGCTCAAGGGATTGGGAGTTCAGCAGAAGCTGGTGATATTTGAGGCGGGGAATCAGTTAAAGTGGATAGCGAAGGCATTACAAGAGGTGGAGGGAGTAGAGATTCACGTTGTTCATCCCAACGAGATCAAATGGATCAATCAGAGCAGTGGCAAGACGGACAAGATAGATGCCCGAAAGCTGGCGCACTTGGGTCGAGGTGACAT
>DHHR01000003.1 GCA_002403385.1 Syntrophaceae bacterium UBA4767
TGTGGCGATGGAAAGTACAGGGATATACCGGCGACCGGTTCATGAGGAAACATCATCTCAAAACCGTTATGATCGAGGTGGCTTGGGCGGCCGTCAAGAAAAAGGGATCATACTTCAAGGACAAGTATTATCGACTCAAAGCCCGCCGTGGCGCTAAGAAAGCGATTGTAGCCATTGCCCACAGGATACTGCTCTGGATTTATCATGTCATCAAAGATGGCGTTGAGTTCCGAAATCCCGGAGAGGATTACCTGTCCCAACGCAACAAATGGCAAAAAATGTCGTACTTGCGAAAGCAGGCTCAATTACTGGGTTATGATCCGGTTCCGCAAACATTGTGACATTCAAAACAGATGGACAAGAAGGGGCATAAGTCATTCCAGAGTTCGAGACCTTTGAATTTGTGATTAAATCGCCTTGCCGTCATTCCGTGCTTGACTTGAGCCTGCCCCGTACTCGATATGGGGAAATCCATTGTTTTCAAGCCGTTATAGATTCCGCCCCGATTTTCATCGGGGTGACGCGTCGGAATGACGTGAGGGGCCGTTTTTCAAAGGTCTCAGTTCATAAATGCAGGCGTGTCGGAAGGGCTGACATTTTCACGTTGCAGTAACAATGCCCAGATAGGCTTTTTTAACATCTTCGTTGTGAAGCAGCTTCTCCGAGGTTCCCTGGATGGTAATCTCACCATTATCCATGACATAACCACGATGCGCTACCTTAAGCGCCATATTGGCATTTTGCTCAACCAGAAAAATGGTGGCGCCGTCTTCCTGATTGATTTTCCTGATGACTTGAAAAATCAACTTCACAATCAAAGGGGCCAGACCCAGGGATGGTTCATCCAGAAGGAGCAGCCGGGGGCGGGCCATGAGCGCCCTTGATATGGCCAGCATTTGCTGTTCTCCACCACTTAAAGTGCCGCCTATTTGATGGCGCCTTTCATGTAGAACAGGGAAAAGAGAAAAAACGTGTTCCATGTCCTTCTTAATGCCGGTTTTGTCCTTGCGGAGAAATGCTCCCATATCTAGATTTTCTTTGACTGTCAGTTGTGAAAATATGCGGCGTCCTTCCGGCACCTGAGAAATTCCCCTGGCGACAATTTCATGGGGGCTCAGAAGGTGGATGGGTTTTCCCATAAAGAAAATTTTGCCGGAACGGGGAGGGACAATGCCGGAGATGGACATGAGAGTTGTTGTCTTTCCGGCGCCGTTGGCGCCGATCAAGGCAATAATCTCCCCTTCAGAAATCTTGATGTTCACGCCACCAAGCGCCTTAATGTTGCCGTAGAAAGTCTGCACGTTGCTTAGCTCAAGCATCAAATTCTTCTCCAAGATAGGCCTTGATGACCACGTGATTTTCCCTGATTTCTGAGGGGGATCCCTCCGCGATTTTTTCTCCATAGTCCATGACATAAATGCGGTCTGAAACGCTCATGACCAGTTTCATGTCGTGTTCGATCATTAGAATGGATATGCGCTCTTCCTCACGGATCCTCAAAATCAACTCATCGAGTTCCTTTGTTTCGTAAGGATTCATGCCCGCCGCCGGTTCGTCCAAGAGCAGCAAAAAAGGCTCTGTAGCCATGGCGCGGGCGATCTCCAAGCGACGCTGGGCCCCATAAGGAAGATTTTTGGCCAACTCGTTCACCGCCTGGGTTAAACCCACTTTAGCGAGGATATTGTAGCTCTGTGAAACAATGTCCTTTTCTTCTTTCCTGGTGCGCTTGTTCTTGAGTACAGCTTCCCAAACTCCTGCTTTGGTGCGGCAGTGGCGGCCGATCATCACGTTTTCCAGCGCCGTCATGTTGGAAAATATCCGGATATTCTGAAACGTCCTGGCCATGCCTCGTTTCGTGATTTTGTGAATTTTCATGCCTGTCACCCGTTTTCGTTTCCTTCCCGGCGGCTGAATAAAGATATCCCCTGCGGTGGGCTTGTAAAGCCCTGTAATGCAGTTGAAAATTGTAGTTTTTCCGGCTCCGTTAGGGCCGATCAAGGCTACGATTTCCCACTGTTTTACATGGAGGTTAACGGCGTCAATCGCTCTTAGTCCACCAAAATTCATGGTCAAATTAACGATATCCAGAACGGATCCCTTATTTTGTGGAAATGTCTGGGGCATGATTTTCGTCCGAAAATTGATAGGTTCGCCGGCTAACGGTCACAATTCCCTGGGGGCGGAAGATCATCATCAGCACTATGGCGGCGCCGAAAGCGAGCATGCGGTAATCACTGAGAGCGCGGAGGTATTCAGGAAGGAGAATAAGAAGAAACGCCCCCACAATAACGCCCAGTATCGTGCCCATTCCCCCGATGACAATAATCGAAAGAATCATGGCGGACTCCAGAAAGGTAAAACTGGCCGGATTGATGAAGGTCGTTTTTGCCGCGAAGATGACACCGACAAGTCCCGCCCACATGGAACTCAGGGCAAGGGCCGTGAGTTTTGCTCGGGTCATGTCAATGCCCATTGACTGGCAGGCCACCTCGTCTTCTCTCATGGCGATCCAGGCCCTGCCGATCCGGGAGTTCTGGAGTCTCCGTATCACGAAGATGGCAAGCAGACATATCCCAATTACAAGAAAATAGAGGTAAGCACTGACCTGCTCAAAATTTAGTTCTATGCCGAAGAAACCGGGACGTGGAATATTGGATATTCCACTGGGGCCAAAGGAAAATTCATTCCAGTTTTCCAACACTAGGCGGACGATTTCTCCAAAACCCAGGGTGACGATGGCCAGATAATCACCCCGCAGGCGTAGAACGGGAAGGCCCAGGATGATGCCGAAAAGCGCGGCGAGAGCTGCGCCGATAGGCAGGGCTGTCCAGAAGCCGATGCCGAAATGGTAATTTAAAAGGGCATAACTGTAGGCCCCCACGGCATAAAAGGCAGCATAACCCAGATTGAGAAGTCCTGCCTGACCGACAACGATGTTAAGCCCCAGTCCTAAAACCACGTACATAAGCGCCGTGGTCATGATATTGATTTGATAGGAGGAAAAAACGAAAGGAAATATCACGGCGAAAACGGCAATGAAAAACAATGCCGACATTTGCATCCATGGGTTTGCGAAAATTCTTTGCATGGGCAGCAGATAGGCCGGCTTGTCGGCTTTGAGCAATTTTGCGCCGGATTGTTTTTTGGAAAGGAGGTAACGCCAGATGAAGGAAAAAACAAAACTCCCCAGGCCGACATAGATCATGTTCATCCAGCGCCACTCGATAATATTATCGATGGTATTGACACGGATAACCATAATGGGAAACGTTAAAAACATAAACCAGACCGAAATCAATAATGATTGTCTTAATTCCTTTATTTTTCTCATGAGTTTCGTCTCCGGCGGTTTTATATGGTATGCAAGGATTCACACCTTCTGTATAGTTTTTCGACCAACAAGCCCCGATGGTCTGAAGATCAGAATCAATACCAAAAACGCAAAAGCAAAAACATCTTCATAATCGCTGGAAACATAACCTGTTGCAAAACTTTCCGTCCAGCCCAAAACAAGCCCGCCCAACACCGCTCCCGGAATACTGCCGATGCCTCCCAGCACCGCGGCCGTGAAGGCCTTTATTCCGGCAATGAACCCGATATAAAAATTGATACGGCCAATATGGGAGGCGATTAAGACACCGCCCACCGCGGCCAGAGCTGAACCGAGGATAAAGGTGCTGGAAATAACCTTGTTGATATCGATGCCGACCAACATGGCCATATTGCGATCCTGAGCGGTGGCGCGCATGGCTTTTCCCATTCTGGTAAATTTTATAAAAACAGTGAGAAGAAGCATGATTAGCGCCGTTGTCGATATGATTACCATTTCCGTTGAGCCAATGATGTGCGCATAGGGCTGCATAAAAGTAAATTCAGGAATGAGGCCTGGAAATGGCAGAAAATCGGAAGTCTGGGCCAGAAGGACGTAATTTTGCAGGAAGATGGACATGCCGATCGCGCTGATCAGCGGAGAAAGGCGTGGGGCCTGCCTGAGTGGCTTATAGGCGATTTTTTCTACCGTAAAGCCGTAAGCGGAAGCATAGATAACAGCCAGAACGGATGCCAGAATAAATACCGTAAGCCCCTTCATGCCCGCCATGGCAAGCGCTGTAGAGACAATCAGAGCAGTAAAAGCCCCTATCATGTATATTTCGCCATGAGCGAAATTTATAAGCTCCAGTATGCCATAAACCATGGTGTATCCGAGGGCAATAAGAGCATAAATACTTCCCCGAGTAAGACCTCCCCAAAATATTTCTAAAAAATAATCCATGGTAGGGTAAAGAGATTATTTGACTTCCGTATAAACACCCCTGCGGACTTGATACATGGAAAATCCAACACCGATGGCGTCTCCTAACTTGTCGAAGCGGATTTTTCCGAGCGGCGTGTTTACATCATAGGTACGAAGGGCCTTGCCGATGGCCATGTAGTTTGTCGAACCGGCCTTCTGCATGGCATTCAACAGGGCTTGGGTTGCCGCATAGGCATTCAGAAAAAAAGCGCCGGGAGCGGAACCGTATGTTTTTTTATGGGCTTCGATGGCCGCAATGGCCAGAGGGTTTTTGGATACATCCTTGGGGCCCGTGGCGTAAACACCTTCCGCGTACTTTCCCGCCACTTTGATAAAGGTGTCATCCTTCACACCGTCGTCTGAAATAAAATAGGTATTCATGTTCTTTTTGCGCATCTGGATAACCACGGAAGATGCTTCGGGATGATAACCGCCGAAGATGATGGCATCGGCCTGGGACCGTTTTATTTTTTGCACCACCGCGGAGTAATCCACCGCACCGGGGCTGACTCCTTCATAGAGCACCACGCGTGCCTTTTTCGATTGTTCAACGAACTTTTTGGCATACTCGGCCAGTCCTTTCCCGTAGTCGCCTTTATCATGTAAGACGGCAATTTTTTTAACCTTCAGGACATTAATGGCAAAATTCACCTCCAGTCTGGCCTGGGCATCATCGGGCGCTATGGTGCGGAAGAAGTTGGGATACCGTCCACTTTTGGTCAGTTCAGGATTAGTAGCAGAAGGAGATATGACAATGACGTTGCCTGTCTTGTATATACCAAGGGAAGCCTTGGTAGCACCGCTGCAAATGTGTCCTACAACAACATTGACATGCATGGAAATCAGTTTTGTTGCCGTGTTGGTGGCAATTTCCGGTTTGCAGGCATCATCTTCCACCAGCAGTTCAATTTTTCTGCCTAAAATTCCGCCTTTGGCATTGACCTCTTTGATCACCAGTCCAGCCGCCCTAACGGATGGAATTCCGTAGGACGCAAGGTCTCCCGTATGGACGCCGGCAACTCCCAGCTTGATGGTATCGGCGGCTAAGGCATTTATGGAAAAGGCACACGCTAAAAATACACCAAACGTCAGCGCAAAAAAAAGTTTATTTGAAAAACGCGTTTTCATGGGCACCTCCTGAAATCTCTGATTGCGCAGCCCTGAGACGGAAATTTTTGTCCCATATAACTACCGCAAGCTTGATGAGTCAAGGCAAAAAGTTAAAAAACTTCTCACGGATTTTAGACGCTTTTTCTTTTGAAGAAAATCCGGATGGGGGCGTGAGCAAAACCGAAGCGCTCCCGAAGCTGGTTGGCTAGAAAGCGTTCATAGGAAAAATGAATGGCCTTGGGTTCGCGGACAAAGAAAATGAAAGTCGGCGGTTTAATCGATACTTGGGTGATGTAACTGAAACCATTCGCTTTATTTTGATGGCGCGGCGGCGGATTTTTTTCTACAATGTCACGTACAATACGATTAAGTTCCCCCGTATTGATCCTTTTTGTATATTGTTCGTAAGCAGTGTCGATGAGCTTGAATATTCTGGCAACCCGCTGCCCCGTGAGGGCAGAGACGGTGATGATCGGCGCGAAGTCCAAGAATTTGAGTTTATCCTTGATATTCTTAACGTGAATTCCAATCGTCGCGTTATCTTTTTTGAGGATGTCCCACTTATTGACAACGACGATGCAGGCGCTTCCTTTTTCATAAGCAAGACCGGCGATTTTAGCGTCCTGTTCGGTGATTTCCTCTTGTGCATCGATAATCAGAAGAGCGATGTCGCAGCGGTTGATTGTTTTTAACGCATGGACGACACTGTATTTTTCGAGGGTTAAACTGACCCTGCTTTTCCGCCGGATTCCGGCAGTATCGATGAGGATGTATTTTCTATCGTTAAGTTCAAAAGGGGTATCAATAGCATCTCTGGTTGTTCCAGGTAGAGGGTTTACAATCGTTCTTTCAAATCCCAAAATCTTATTGATCAGAGAAGATTTCCCTACGTTGGGCTTGCCGATCACGGCAATTTTGATTCGTTCATCCTCTCCAACACTTTCCTCATCGCCCGCCGGCAGGTGCGCAACCATGCTGTCCAGCAGTTCTGCCACCCCCGCCCCGTGCTGGGCTGAGATGGGGTAAAGTTTTTCGATGCCAAGTTCGTAAAATTCCAGCGCGAGGGGTTCATGCTTTTGTCCGTCGATCTTGTTGATGGTATAAAAAACTGGCTTTTTAATCTGCCTGAGCATTTTTGCGATTTCTTTGTCTGATGCGGTAAGGCCTTCACGTGCATCCAGAAGAAAGACAATGATGTCGGCTTCTTCAATGGCGAGTCCGGTCTGTTCGCGCATTTGGATGAGGATCCGCTCCGTCGAGTTAGGTTCAAATCCGCCGGTATCGATCAGGGTGTAAGGCTTGCCCAGCCAAGTCGCCTCGGCATAATTGCGATCCCGTGTTGCGCCCGGCTGGTCGATGACAATGGCCTTGTTACGTTCGGCCAAGCGGTTGAACAATGTTGATTTGCCCACATTGGGTCTGCCGATGATGGCAATGACAGGTTTCACTTGTTTGCACCCTTAATGTTTCTCTAGTTTAAAGACTGAGCATATCACATTTGTCCATTTTTCAGAAAGCCATAATAGCTTGTGGGATGTAGCTTTTGTAAAGATTTTGTCAATGGCGTGCGGGATATGGAGCAGTAGGGTCAAATGGAGCAGTAGGGTCAAATATTTATCCTTGACATTTGGTCTATTTTGCTTTGCATTTCGTTGAATCTTTTCCTTAATTCTAATTCGTTTTCAATTTTTTGCCGCAATCTTTTTCGTGACTGACTTACCGCGCTG
>DHHR01000015.1 GCA_002403385.1 Syntrophaceae bacterium UBA4767
TGTTTTTATGTAAGTCCCGGATTGGGACAGGCGGGGTTTTTTATGTTTTAATATATGGGTGCAAAAGCGGTAATGAGCCCTTTGAAAAACGGCCCCTCACGTCATTCCGACGCGTCACCCCGATGAAAATCGGGGCGGAATCTATAACGGCCTGAAAACACTGGATTCCCCCGTATCGAGTACGGGGCAGGCTCAAGTCAAGCACGGAATGACGGCAAGGCGATTTAATCACAAATTCAAAGGTCTCGTAATATCAATGTGCCATGGATGTAACTGTCCATATGGTAACGCATGTCCATAAATTCAAGCTGGGCGTGTTTTCTCTGCCGGGTGTTTGCCTAACCGATTTGAATAATTGATGAATATTGGAGTATGTTCTTGGCATTGTTTGTGCTTTTTAAATTAAAGGGGGTTGGTTTGTCTAGCGTTTGATACATGACTAAGGTAGTTGTTTGAGGGGTGGTAATATGAATTTTGATTTTACCGATGAACAAAAGATGTTGAAGGAAATGATTTGTAAGTTCAGCGAGAAGGAGATTGCTCCCTGGGTTGAAGAGATGGATCGGGAGGAAAAATTTGTCGAGAAAATATGGGAAAAGGCAAGCGCTTTGGGTGTGTTGGGAATGGGTGTTCCTGCTGAGTACGGAGGAATGCTTACCGACTATTTGTCCTTCGGGCTGTTGGGAGAAGAGGTCGGTCGTGTGGATGCCGGTGTAGCCACTGTTTTTGGAGCGCATGGGCTTCTTTGCGCAAACAATATTGCCCGCAATGGAACGGAAGAACAAAAAAAGAAGTACCTTCCGAGCCTTGCCGGTGGCGCTAAGAAGGGCTGCATGGGCTTGACGGAACCGTCTGCGGGATCAGATGCCTTGTCCATTAAAACCAGAGCACGGAAAGTTGGCGGCGAATACATCTTGAATGGAACCAAGATGTTTATCTCCAATGCGCCTATTGCAGATGTCGCAGTAATCTATGCTACAACGGACCCTGCCATGGGAAGCAAAGGTCTGTGTACTTTCATCGTGGAAAAAGATTTTCCTGGTTATAAAGCGGGCAGAAAACTCTCCAAGATGGGTCTTCGATCTTCTCCCACGGGCGAGATTATTATGGAAGACTGCCGTGTGCCTGAAGAAAATCTCTTAGGCGGAATTGAAGGGAAAGGGATAGAGCAGATATTTTCTGGGCTTGATGTGGAGCGTTTTATATGGAGTTGTTGTGCGATTGGTATTGCGCAAGCCGCATTCGAGGCGTCGCTCAAGTATGCCAAGGAGAGGGATCAATTTGGCCAGCCCATCTTTAATTTTCAGATGATCAAGGACAAGTTGGCAACCATGTTAGTGTCCATCGAGACAGCGCGCCTGCTCACCTATAAAGGATTGACATCCTGGGATCGGAAAAATTTTGAGCAGACGAGGATGTTGGCTGCCCAGGCTAAGTTTTATGCGTGCGAAGTTGCGACCAAGGTCACATCGGAAGCCGTTCAGATCTATGGCGGCTACGGTTACATGAAAGAATTTCCCGTGGAGAGGTATATGCGTGATGCCAAGGTATTTCCTATTGGTGCGGGTACGACGGAAATTCAGAAGCTGATTATTGCGGCTTATCTGTAAAAGACCGGATTTGATAAGGAGTGATGATAATGGATTTCAATCTGACAGAAGAACAGAAGATGTTCGTGGAAACAGTCTATCGCTATGGAAGGGACGAGGTTCAGCCCCTTTGCGAGGAGGCCGATCTGGAAGGAGAGTTCAATTTTACCATATGGAAAAAGATGGGGAATATGGGGTTGCTCGGTCTTCCCCTGCCTGAAAAATTTGGCGGCAGTGGAGCAAATATCGTGACCTGCTGCCTGGCAGGAGAAACGCTGGGACATGCCGGCGTGGATGGCGGTCATCTCCTTGCGTGGGGAGCCCATACCTACCTGTGTGCGTCAAATATTATGAATTTTGGCACGGAGGAACAAAAGGAAAAGTACCTTCCCAAACTGGCCACGGGGGAATGGATCGGCTGCATGGGCTTGACGGAACCATCTGCGGGTTCGGATGCCGCCTCCATGAGGACAACGGCAATAAAAGATGGGGAAGAATACATTCTTAACGGCTCGAAAACATTTATTACCAATGCGCCTGTATCCCAGGTGATGGTTATTTTTGCCACCGTGGACCGGTCGAAAAAACATGAGGGCATTACGGCCTTTATTGTGGAGAAAGGCACGCCCGGGGTTTCGACAGGAAAGCCCTTCCATAAAATGGGATGTCGTGCCTCCTCGACTTCCGAAATCTTTCTTGAGGACTGTCGGGTTCCTGCTGAAAATGTGCTGGGCGGTGAAGGAAAGGGCTGGCGTATAGCATTGAGCGGTGTGGAATGGGATCGTTCCACGCTCATGTCGCCGTTTGTGGGCGGAGCCCGTTACAGCCTTGATCTATGCGCCAAATATGCCAATGAGCGGATTCAATTTGGTCGTCCCATAAGGGAATTTCAGGCTATACAGCGAAGAATCGCCGATGCAAGGGTGTTTCTTGAGGCGGCAAGATTGGTTGTTTACCGTGTGGCTTGGGCAAAGGACCAGGGGAAAATGCTTAACCCGCTGGAAGCTGCCGTCGGCAAGGTGTATGTGGGAGATGTAGGATTTGAAGTGGCCTCGCAGGCTGTCCAGATATTTGGTGGCTACGGTTTTATGCATGAATATCCGGTGGAAAGAAATTTTCGTGACGCAAAACTGGCCCCAATTGGTGGAGGGACATCAGATATCATGCGGATGATTGTTTCCAGAATTATGATGACCTCGTAGAGGAGGAAAAGATGGATTATGAACTGACAGAAAATCAAATAAAGCTCAAACAGGATGCCGCTTTATTTTGCGATAGGGAAATAGCGCCAAATGCAAAACTGCTCGATGACTGCCCTCGGGAAAGTGTTGGCAAGATCATGCGGGAAAATTTGAGAAAGCTGGCGGAGTCTGGTTTTCTGGCGTCAGGACTTGGCGAAGAGAAATTGAATCTGTTCGATCAGTACATCGTTGGCGAAGCCCTGTCTAAGGCCTGTGCCTCGACTTATTTGAGCGCCAGAGCAAGCGCTTTTCTGTGTGGCGGGATATTAAAATTGTCTGGCACTTCACAGCAGAAGGCAAGATACCTTTTCCCTCTTCTAAAGGGGGAACTCATCGGTGCGTTGGCCTATACAGAGCCTGATGCGGGGTCCGATGTTGCGGCGGTAACCACGGTAGCAAAAAGGGAAGGGGATGGCTGGCTTTTAAATGGTGTCAAGGATATGGTAACCAATGCTACAATTGCGGATATTCTCCTCGTGCTGGCTTATGTAGACAATAGCACGGCTGCCGACCGGGCAATGAGCCTTTTCATCGTTGAAAAAGGAGCCAAAGGACTAAAAGCAGATGCGCCTTGTGAGGCAATGGGGATGCGTGGCGTGCCTCTTGCTTCCGTTACCATGAATAATTGCGCAGCCTCGGGTGTGGTTGGAGATGAACTGGGCAGCGGCTATAGACAATTAAACGATATCTTAGAGCTGGGCCGGGTCGGGATTGCCGCCCTTTGTGTTGGCATTGGCGCCTCATGTATGGAAAAAGCCGTTCAATATGCCAAAACAAGAAAGGCCTTCGGAAAGCCCATCGGGTTCTTTCAGGAAGTTGGTTTCAAGCTAGCGGATATGTTTACCTATAATGACCTTGGCAGACTCTTGGCGTTGAAGGCGGCATGGGCTTACAGCGTCGGTGACCCGGAAGCGGCGGTTATCGCCTCTTGCGCCAAACTTCTGGCCAGTGAAGGGACCAGCCAAATTGCCGACTGGGCTATGCAGATTTTTGCCGGGCACGGTTATATCAAGGGTAGGGATATAGAACGTCTTTACCGTGACGCGAAATTTGGGAAAATCTGCGAAGGCACGTCGGAAATCCAGCGCGCCATCATTGCGAAAAACGAACTTGATAAGTTTTTACAGGTTTAGCTGGTAGCATATCCCCCATGCTTTAATAAAATAGGGGGATAATGTGTGGAGAAATTTTTGTAATGACAATTTTTTTGGGGGAGGGGGGAGTGAAGATCATTCAGTATCAGGAAGAACATAAAATATTCAAGGAAGCCTTCAGAAAATTTCTGGAGAAAGAGGTTGTTCCTCATATAGAGGAGTGGCAGAAGACCTTCATCACCAACGGGATCAACTGTGATCTTGTTGGTGATGCCGCCAAGGATCCGACGGGAGATAATCCCCATAAAGTCATTGATCTTTATCTGGTTGAGGCGGGCACGGCCGGCTTTGAGAAGGGCAAGCAGATTTAAAAAATCGGCCGGCACTCCCAGGATACAGCGGAACTATATTTCACAGATTGCCGGGTTCCCAGGGGCAATCGTCTGGGAACGAAAGGTTCAGGTTTTTTAATGCTCATGCAGAAACTTCAACAGGAGCGCCTGGTGTGCGCTATCAGCGCTGTGTCGGCGGCCGAACTGATGCTGGAAATGACCGTCAGGTACTGCAAGGAAAGAACGGCTTTTGGACGTCCCATTTCAAAATTTCAGCATACCCGGTTTGAAATCGTTGAAATAGCTGCGGAAGTAAGGGTTGGGCGAACTTTCCTCGACAAGCTTATCGTGGATTACATGGAAGGACGCAGTGTCGTTATGGATGTTTCCATGGCCAAATACCGGATCACCGATATGGCGTCACGCGTTGCGGATAGATGTTTGCAGCTTTTCGGCGGTTACGGCTATTGCGATGAGTGTCCGATTTCAAGGGCGTGGAGAGATATTCGTGTTACGCGCATTTTCGCCGGCGCCAACGAAATCATGAAGGGGATCGTAGCTCGATTCATGTGCCTGTAGTGGGAAATGCAAGCCGCCTTTTAAGGTATGAACACAAGACAATTAAGGAGGTGTTTATTATGTCGGCTAAGGGGCAGGAATTGGAGAAAATCAGGGAAGCTAGAAAAAACTGGGAAGAGGGAGTTTTAAAGAAGAATATGCAAAAATTCGGTCTTCAGGAAAGCCCCATTACGATCTGCACACCTGCGGATTTGGAAGATCATGATTTCCTTGAGCATGTTGGTTTTCCAGGAGAATTCCCCTTTACTGCCGGAAGATACCCCATCCCGGTGATGAATCTTATGTGGGGAAAAGGTAAAACCTATGGAGCGGGTAAGACTGCTAAGCAGGTTTTTGGATATGCGGGGTATGGCACCGCAGAGGATATGAGGGACTATTATTTCAACATAGGCGGCACAGGATTTACACGCGGAGGGCCGAATCTGGCGTTCGATCTACCGACGCAGATAGGTTATGATTCGGATCACGGGCTTTCCCATGGCGAGGTGGGTAGAGTTGGTGTGGCCATAGATTCGCTCAAGGACTTTGAAATTCTTTATGAAGCCTTTACGGGTGACCGTGATATCGACAAGGTAAGTTCAAGTTGGACGATCAATGGAACGACTAATATTCTACTGGCCTTCTATGTTGCGCTTGCGGAAAAAAGAGGCATTCCCATGGATAAACTCAGCGGGACTCCGCAAAACGATATTTTGAAGGAATTTATTGCCAGGGGAACCCAGCTGTTTCCCGTAGAACATGCTATGAGGATGACTCGCGACACAATCACCTTCTGTACTAAAAATATGCCCAAAATGAACACAATCACTATTGCCGGTTATCACATGAGGGAGGCGGGCGCTTCCAGGATCCAGGCCATCGCTTTTACGATGGCCAATGCCATTGCGTATTTTCAGGTAGTCATTGATGCAGGGCTTTCTATTGATGAATTTTATGGGAAAACGACATTTCTGAATTTCGGCGGCGGGATGGAAGTTTTAAAGGAAGTGGCGGCGAGGCGGGCCGCGCGTAGGGTATGGGCGCATATCATGCGTGACCGTTTCGGTTCCAAGAATCCTGCGCATTGGATATATAGAGAACCTGGCGGTATCATGGTAGGTTATTGGACCTCGACCAAGGAAAGACCTTTGAACAACCTGGTGAGAGCTGCCATGGGAGCGGCTTTTTCAGCTTTGATCGGAGACGCGCCGTTGGTGCTTCCCCCTTATGACGAAGCCTTGGGCCTCGGACACAGCCTGGAATCGTGGCAATTATCGGCGGATGCCGCGCGGATCATTGTGGAAGAGTGCAAGTTCTGTGACACTCCTGATGTGTTTGCCGGTTCTTATTATATCGAATCCCTTACGGAAAAATATTTTCAGGAAATCAACGAGCTTATTGCAAAGATTGATGAAATGGGGGGGGCCACAAAAGCTGTGGAAAGCGGGTGGATGAAAAACGAAATTACAAAGTATGCGGCTGAGTATTATCGGAAATTGGAAGCGGGCGAGGAGACTATTGTTGGCGTGAATAAATATACAGAGCCTGATGAGATTTCCATACTGCCGCCAAGAACTTCGCCTTATCAGAAAGACAGAAGGGAAAACGCCGAGGGACGGCAGATCGAGGCTTTGCAGAAATTAAGAAAAGAAAGAAACAACAGTAAGGTACAGGACTGTCTTGCGAAGATTGAAAATGCGGCAAGGGACGAGAAAGCCAATCTTATTCCTTATTTCATCGAAGCGGCAAGAGAATATACGACCATGGGAGAGATGTGCGGCGCATTGAAGAATGTTTTTGGTGAGGCCAAATAGGAAAGGAGGTTATCCCTAAATAGATGGGATAAGAGGTGATGCCATAGATAGGTGGAATGCAATGCGATCAATTGCCGCCGGTGGGATACTTGGAGATGGAAATCTGCAGTTTTTTCATCCGGTTGATGAGAGTGGTTCTCTTCAATCCTAAGATGGCCGAAGCCCCGCCGGTGCCGCCGATTTTGCCATTGGCTTTCTTCAGGGCTTTGAGAATCTGCATCTTTTCCATTTCTTTCAAATTCAAAGGATTGTCGTCCGGCGATTCGGTGAGTTTTAACGCGACCAATTCAGGGAACCTTATTTTAGGTCCGCCAAGAATAACGGCCCTTTCCACCATATTGGCCAGCTCCCTGATATTGCCCGGCCAGGAATAAGCCATAATCTTTTCCAACTCGGATTCCGGAATTCCATCGTAATGTCTGTTGTATTGGGCGGAAAAGAGCCTTAAAAAATGCGCGACCAGAGGCGGAATATCTTCTTTCCTTTCCCTTAAAGGCGGAACAACAATGGGGAGCACATTAAGCCGGTAGAAGAGATCTGTCCGGAACCTTCCTTTGGCCACTTCCTGGCTCAGATCTTTGTTTGTAGCTGTAATGAGACGAAAATCGGAGTGAAGAGTTTTGGTGCCGCCGACCCGCTGAAATTCTTTTTCCTGCAAAATCCGGAGCAATCTGCTTTGGGTGGAGAGAGGCAACTCGGACACCTCATCAAGGAAGATAGTGCCCCTGTGGGCCAATTCGAAACGTCCTGCCTTTGTTCGTATGGCGCCTGTGAAGGCGCCTTTTTCATGTCCAAAAAGCTCGCTGTCTATAAGAGTTTCCGGAAGCGCCGCACAGTTGACACGGATAAAGGGGCCGTTTTGCCTGGCGCTTTCCCGATGGATGGCTCTGGCAACAAGCTCTTTGCCCACCCCTGTCTCGCCGTAGATTAGTACGGTGGATTGTGTCGGCGCGACCTTGTGGATAAGATTGTGCAAGCTGCTAATGGTTTCGCTGCAGCCGATGATTTCTCCGAAAGGTCGGAATTCTTCTTTTTCTTCCCTGTAGTAACGGTTTTCCTGAATAAGTCTTTCATTCAAACGCGCGATTTCATCGTAGGCTTGTGCGCGATCAATGGAGACAGCTATGTGTGAGGATAAAGCGGAAAGAAGTTTGAGCTTATCAGGACTGGCGTCAAAAGAAAAATAGCGGCTGTCTTGATACAATGCGCCGATAACATTCTTGCCCAGCAACAAAGGGGTTATGATAACCCGGCGAAAATCCATCGTGTCGTGATCATTGATTTCATATTGTATGATTTTGTTGTCGTTATTACCGGCGACTTTCCGGATATTGTGCATGGTATGGCTGAAACTTTCGTCCTTAATATGCTCTTTCATCAAGTTCCTTGATGCAACCATCCTAATATCACGGGAATCTTTATCTTTAATGAACAGAGCTGTTCTTTCTGCGCCGGTTAGCCTGGAGATGGATGTAATGACATTGGTGAGGAGTTGTTCAATGCTTTTATGATTGGTCAGGGCCTCGCCCATCTCGATGACAAGATCGAACAACCTGTCATCGGTTGCCAGATCGTCATGAGGGATTAAATGTTCCAGCTCCTGGGGGAATATATTTCTGGCTATATGCCTGAGGTGCTCCCATGCCTTTCGCCCGTGTGTTTCCGCTTGTTGCCAGTTTTTTGTCTGGAGGTAGCGGGAAGCCAGATCGATCCTGATCTTTGCCAATTCGAATTCGGCCCCACAATTTTCGAGGAGGTTTTCTAGTTCCTTGAGCTCTTCTATTTTTTCTTTAGGAGATTTATCCTCTTCGAGAAACTGGATTTGCCCTCTCCGTATGATGGCATAACTGAAGGGATTTATCTGTTCTTTCTTCAGTTGATAAAGATAATTAATCAGGGGGCTGAAATCTATGGGGGAAACGCCTTCCCTATGAAGGGTGAATACCGAAGCGAAGGCGTGAAAACTATTGAGAATATGATACCAGCTTGATTTGCGTAATTTCCAGATTACCTTGAGATATTCGGCTCCCTTGGCGAAATTACCCTCGAGACATTCAATATTGGCCAGGCCGATGCCAGCGGCAACTTCAGCCATGGGAATGTTTTCCTGCCGCGACAATTCAAGCGCCTTTTCAAGATACATTTTCCCGCTCTTTTTTTGCCCAATTTCCAGGAAGATAATTCCCATCGTAGCCAGGGCCCATGCAACCAGCGGCCGGTTTTCGTTCTTGCACGCCTGATTGTAAATTGTTTCTGAAATACCCAATCCCCTTTGAGGCATGCCTGCCTGGGTATAACAAAAAGACAACTGCAAGGCCGTCAGAAGGGAAAAATCATCGGCCGCAACGGAATCAAGCTCTCCGATGGAATCTTCGTAGGACTGGATGGCCTTGCTCAATTTTCCTTTAATCCAGTAAGATAAACCCTGCAGTTGAAGCCCTCTCTTGTATAGCTCGTCCTTTTTGCCTTTGGAAAGCATTTTCCATCCTTGGTCGAAATGTTTGACGGCTTTCTCATGCTGGAAAAGCATCCAGTAGTTCTGACCGATCGATAACTGAATGGACGCCTGAGCGCTGGTGTCCTTAATGTGCATGGCCATGTCGAGCGCCATGAGGAGAAAGCGGTTGATTTTCTTTACGTTCGGATGAAACGAAGACAGCGTGGCCCGCCGTTCAATGGCCTTGATGAAGATGGCGCATATCTCGTGTGAAGGCGCGCCTTTCTGCTTGGCGACGAGGGTTTCAATAAATTCTAGTAGATAGTCATACAGGTCAATAGCGGCGGATATTTTATGATGTTTTTCTTCAATGGCGGCGGCCTTGAATATCAACTCCATATCCCCTTCCTCAATGCCGGCCAAAAGGCATTGGCCGGCGATCTTGAGAAAGTTTTCTTCATTTTCCGGCAGGTGTTTGGATAAGACATTAACGGCTTCCCTATAATGCTGGGACATCTCTTGAGGGGTTATCTGATGGATAATTTTTTCACGGGGACATTTTTTTGCCCATTTATAAAAACCAGGCATTCCATCTTTAGCATGGATCCATTGTTGCTGAGTTAGAAATGAAATAGTTGAGATGAGCTGTGACGGAAGTATGTTTTTGTCATCGGCAAACCAATCCACGCAAAAGTAGTCGCTGAATGCCATAAACTTACGAAGAATATATTGTTCCTGATCGGGAAGTTGAAAATCAATAAGATCATCCGGCATCTCTCATTTTACCCCCTTTAAAATGGACGGTTGAAGTATATACAACGGAAATTATCCTGTCAACACGTGTCCAAATAATAACGCATGCCCATATTATAGCCAGCGGTGTCGATATAAAATGAGGGTATGGAATGAGTTAATTTGGCGTAATCATTTATGAATACAGAAAAAATGGTTTTGGCATTGTTTGTGCTGGATAAAAGATAAATAAAATAATTGGAATCAATGTCGGTTTTCAACTTTCTAAGTAGATCAACAAGGGGTGATCTAAGTGGAGAAAATTTATCTGGAAGATTATCACGTGGGAGAAATCTTTGTATCACAGGGGAGAACCATAACTGAAACGGACATTATCTTGTTTTCCGCTTTTACGGGAGATTGGCATCCCTTGCATACAGATGTTGAATACGCGGCTAAAACGCAGTTTAAAGAGCGGATTGCTCATGGAATGTTGGGCTTGGTCGTGGGAAGCGCCTTAGCGTTTCGCCTGGGGCCTTATGTGGTTTTGCCTAAGAGTTTCATTGCGTTTTATGGCATAGAGCGTGTACGGTTCACAGCGCCTGTGAAGATCGGGGATACCATACATTGTGAAGTTGAGGTTAAGAGTCTGACTGTTAAAGATGAAAAAAGCGGCATTCTTGAGCAGGAGCAGGCAATTAAGAATCAACGGAGTGAGACGGTAATCATTTTTACAACCAAGTATTTTGTGGGGAGAAAACCACTGGGAGTGGTTTAAAGCCCCAAAAGTTGAAGGGAGGGGTGATGTGTATGCCAAAGAAAGTTGGCATTGCGGCGGTAGCGCAAAACGCCGGAGTGGAATCGAAAGATAATTTCTATGATCAATCCTACAAGATTACAAAGGAGATTCTGGATAAAGCGGGATTGAAAAGGGAAGAGTTGGAAACGATTATCAGCGCCGCATCGGACATATTTCATGGCGGCATATCCTGTGCTAATTCTTACTATTGGGAAACCACAGGGGCTTTCCTGAAACCTGGCTCACGGCAGGATGGCGAGTCCCTTTTTGCGTTTTTTTATGGGGTTATGCGGATTCTTTCAGGAGATTACGATACGGCGTTGGTGATCGCCCTTTGCAAAGGCTCTGAAAATCCGGAAAACGATGCCTGTACCCTTATGTATGCTGATCCCTTTTACCAGAGAATGATTGGAATGAACGAAACCATGGCTGCGGCCATGCAAATGCGGATTTACATGGAACGCTACGGTATCGCCGAAGAGCAATGCGCGAAGGTGGTTGTCAAGAATCTGGCCAATGCATTGGGAAATCCTTATGCTCACAGAAAAGGGCGTTTTACGGTGGATGACGTTCTGGGATCGGACAGAATCATTGATCCCTTGACCCAGATGCAGATTGCGCCGAAGTCAGAAGGTATGGTGGCGCTTCTTTTGGCATCGGAAGAAAAAGCTAAAAAGCTGACATCGAAGCCCGTTTGGTTCAGAGGTTTTGGAAATTCGATAGATCACTACTACATTGGAGACAGGGACCTCTTGGATAGCCCCTTAAAAACGGCGGCAGCCAGGGCCTATAAAATGGCTGGTATTTCCAGACCGCGCAAGGAGATAGACATTGCGGAAATCACGGAACCTTACGCCTTCCAGGAATTAATCTGGTGCGAGGATTTAGGATTTTGTGGCCCCGGCGAAGGCGGGAAGATGATAGACAGCGGCGCCACCCAAAAAACAGGGGACATTCCTGTCAATCCTTCAGGCGGCGTTTTGGCCAATAACCCCTACGTATCCAGAGGACTGCAGCGGGTTGTGGAGGCCACCCTCCAATTGCGGGGTGAAGCGGGAGAAAGGCAGGTTGATAAAAAAATGAAAACGGCTTTAGCGCACGGAACCCACGGTTTTGCCGGACAATGCCATGCCGTGGCTATTTTAGGCGTGTAGGAGGTGAAGCATATGGGAAACCCAGTTGCAATTATTGGTATCGGCCAGACGGAGCACGGCAAGAGGATGGACGTGGCGTACCCCGAGCTGGTCAGAGAAGCCGTTGTTCGTGTTTATGAAGATGCGGGATTGGAACCTGATGATATTGAAGGGATCGTCTCCGGAACCATGCCTTCCATGATGGAGGGAGTCGCGCTTACGCATTTTTACCTGGCGGATGCCATGGCATCGAAAGGGAAAACCATTTTAAAGACCGAAACCTGCGGTTCGACGGGCATGTCGCTCGCCCATACGGCCTATTACTGGGTATCTTCCGGCATAGCCGATCTGGTTATGGCTGTGGGACATGAAAAAATGAACGAAGGGGACTCTCAGGCTACCATGACTACGGTTGGGGATCCTTTCTATCAGCGATATTTCATTTCCGGAGCGCCTGGTGTTTTTTCAATGCAGTCCCAGATGTGGAGTGTTCGTTATGGACTTGCCGAAGAAAAGATAAGGGATGCTGCTGCTTTCATATCTTTAACCCATCATGACAGCGCTTTTGACAATCCCTATGCGCACATCAAAAAGCGGCTGACGGCGGAGGAGATAAAAACGGCAAGGATCATAACTTATCCGGTGCGCCTGTGGGATGTGTGTCCCAATTCCGATGGCGCCTGTGCCGTTATTTTTGCCTCCCAGAAGATGGTGAAGAAGCTGGGCATAAAGAAGGCTGCATGGGTAAAAGGTGTCGGGTTTTCCGGAGAGGAACAATTTTTTGGCGACAGCGATAAGGCGGTTTGGCAAAGCGCCGTTCTAGCGGTCAGGCAGGCCTACAGCCAGGCGGGCATAAAAAATCCGCTCAAAGAACTTGATGTTGCTGAGGTTTATAATCCATTTACCTTCCAGGAAATGATGTTTTATGAGTGTTTCGGGTTCTGTGAATTGGGCGAGGCGCCGGATATGGTGTTGAGGGGATCATTTACAAGAAATGGTGACCTGCCGTGTGACCCATCGGGTGGAACATTATGCACGAATCCGATTGGGGCCACGGGGTTGATCAGAACGGCGGAAGCGGCTCTTCAGGTGATGGGAAAGGCTGGGGATCATCAGATTCCGGGAGCGAAACTTGCGCTGAGCCACGCCATGGGAGGGATCGATCAGTTTAATGGGATTATGATTGTAGGATCAGAACTTTAGGAGGGATGCATCATGGCAAAAGAATTTAGGACACTTAAGACATCCGTTAATCTACCTTACGAGTTGGCCTATGGGCCTATCTGGACAAGATTCTTTGACGGTTTGCTGAATAAGAAAATTTTGGGGACAAAATGTCCGAAGTGTGACCGGATACTTGTTCCTGCGCGGAGTTTTTGTCCCCGGTGTTTTGTGGATACCCCTGAGTGGGTGGAAATATCCCATGAGGGTGCGCTTACGGCATGGTGCCTGACGAACTATCGATACTACGGGCAGCCTGTGGAGCCGCCATCTATCTCCGCTTTAATCAGGCTGGATGGCGCGAATGTTGATTTTCTCCATTTGATAGGAGGATTCGACCTTGGTGATTTCGAACTGGTGCGAAGGAAGGTTAAAAATGGCATGCGTGTAAAAGCCGTCTGGAACGAGGAACGCAAGGCCCAGATCTTTGACATTAAATACTTTGAACCTGTTTAAAAATTCTGGTCTGAAAAAGTAATTATGTTTGATGAAACGAGATGTGATTTGTGTGGAGACTGCCTGGCGAGGTGTCCATACATCCATTTTACCGCAGAGGCGTCGGCCCGTGAGTTCAGAAAATTGCTGAACCAAGAAAAGGTGGACTGGCTTAAAAAGTGCGTTACCTGCTTTGCCTGTAACGAATTTTGCTCAAAAGGGGCGCGTCCCTTTGATCTCATTGTTTCGGCCATGGAAGCGAGGGGAGATTATGTGGAGGCAGAAAGAATTTCTTCTTGCCGGACACTTTTTACTCCTAAAACGGCCTTCGAAGCTCCAAAAGTGAAGGGGACAGTATTGTCGCTTTGCGCCATTGAGCCGAATCTGCCTTTTGCTCTTGAGGGGCCGCTGTTTGAGGGATTGACCATCGTCAAGGGCCGCCACTATTTCTGCAATGTCCTTTACCTGCATTTAGGCAATGAAACGATTATGCTAAATGGCCTTAAGCCGCTGGCAAATAAATATGCATCCCTCGGAGCGGAAGAAATTGTCTTTATGCATGACGACTGTTATGCGTTAATGGCAAATTTTGCTCCCAGATATGGCATCGAATTGCCCTTCAGACCGATCCATATTTTTGAATATCTGCTCAATTATCTTAAGGCACATAAGACTGATATCCGTGCTTTGAATAAAAGGGTGGCCTACCAGAGGCCGTGTTCTTCCCGGTTTACACCATGGAAAGAACCAATGCTGGATGAGATATTGAGATTTATCGGGGTTGAGCGCGTTGTTCGGAAGTACGATCGAGAGAATTCACTGTGCTGCGGCCAGGATCTGAATGGTATGCTCAAAAGAAGCGGCAATGATAATTTCTCCCGTTACAGGGATTTAAATGTCGGGGATGCTATTGACCACGGAGCAGAGGCGATGGTCTTTCTGTGCCCCATGTGTCTGGATGCGCTTAAAGAAAAGTGCCGGAGGAGTGGTTTGGAGACATATATGATATATGATTTGTGCCGCATGGCTTTAGGGGAACAATTGCATTCGAAAGCAAGCTAGGCAATGCCGCGAAGGAGAAGGGAAGCGTGGAAAAGGCGTGCAACAATTGAGAAATATATCTTAAGATGTAGGAGAGGCAAGATTCAGATACTGATTTAGGGAGGGGGAGAATTTTTATGAGGAAGCCTTTATGGACGCCTTCAGAGAAACAAATTAAAAACGCTAATATGACCCGATTTATTGGGTTTGTAAATGGTAGGTTCGGAAAGAGCATTAAAACGTATGATGAATTGTATCAATGGTCAATTAGTTCTATCCCTGATTTCTGGGCTGCTGTCTGGGATTTCACAGAAATTAAAGCATCAAAAAAGTACGAGCAGGTAGTGGATGACTTGAGTAAGTTCCCGGGGGCGAAGTGGTTTGTCGGGGCAAGGCTTAATTTTGCAGAAAACCTCTTGCGGTATCGAGATGATCAACTGGCTTTTATATTCAAGGGAGAGACACAAAAATCGGCTACGATGACTTACGCGGATCTCTATTTGACTGTAGGGCGTCTGGCGGCTTCTTTACGTGAAATAGGACTTCGTCCGGGGGACACGGTGGCGGGATACATGCCTAACCTGATAGAGACCGCAGTGGCAATGCTGGCTGCAACCAGTATTGGAGCCGTATGGTCTTCTTGCGCCACCGATATTGGTTCTCAAGCCGCATTAGATCGGCTTGGGCAGATTGAACCAAAGGTATTATTTACGGTGGATGGCTATTTCTACAAAGGCAAAAGCTTTGGAACCTTGGGAAATGCGGCAGAAATCGCCAAGGCCATCCCTTCTTTGAAGAAAGTAGTAGTTATTCCTTATGCTGGGGATAAGTCGGCGGACATAAACCATATTCCTAACGCAGTATGGTATGAGGATTTTTTGGCAAGGATTGAGGAGCGGGATATTAAGTTTGAACAATTGCCATCCGAACATCCCCTATATATCATGTTTTCTTCCGGGACGACCGGCAAACCCAAGTGCATGGTGCAGAGCGCAGGCGGCATCTTGGTTAACCAGTTAAAAGAGCTTGTCCTGCATACGGATATTAAGCGCGAAGACAGGATATTTTATATTACCACCTGCAGTTGGATGATGTGGAACTGGTTGCTCAGTTCGTTGGGCGCTGGGGCGACTGTGGTTTTGTACGACGGCAATCCGAACTACCCCGCTGCCGACGCTATGTGGAAAATGGCGCAAGATGAGAAGATAAGCATTTTTGGCCTCTCTGCGAGCTATATCAATTATTTGAGAAATCAGAAGGTCGAACCTGGCAAGAATTATGATCTTTCCCCACTAAGGGAAATTTCCCAGACAGGTTCAGCCCTGTCAGCAGAAGGTTTTGAGTGGGTTTATCGGGAAATCAAAAAGGACCTGCATTTTAATTCTATCGCCGGGGGCACGGATATTAACGGATGTTTTGCTTGCGGCAGTCCGATCCAACCTGTCTATGCCGGGGAACTGCAAGGCCCTGCTCTGGGCATGAAGGTGAAGGCTTATGATGAGCAAGGGAAGCCTGTGTGGGATAAGGAAGGCGAGTTGGTATGCGAAGCTCCCGCTCCTTGTATGCCTCTTTACTTTTGGAATGATTCTAATGGGGAAAAGTACAGAAACGCCTACTTTGACTACTATCCTAATGTATGGCGTCACGGGGATTACATTGTTATGCACAAAGATACGGGGGGCATTACTTTTTATGGCCGTTCCGATGCTGTTCTAAAGCCGTCTGGGGTGCGAATCGGCACGGCTGAAATTTATAATGCCCTGGAACAGTTGCAGGAAATCATGGACAGTCTTGCCGTTGGGCAAAATTGGCAAGGTGAACAACGCGTTATTCTGTTTGTAAAACTTGCGCAAGGAGTGAAGTTGACAAAGGAGCTGAAGGATAAGATCGCAAAAACATTGCGCGAGAAGGCTTCTCCGCGCCATGTTCCGGCAATCATAATGGAGATGCCGGATGCTCCATATACCATGAATATGAAAAAGGCGGAAAGCGTTGTAACCAATGTCATTCATGGCAGACCGGTTCTCAACAGAGACGCTTTGATAAACCCGGAAGTTATAGATTACTTTGAAAAAATTATTCCGGATATCCAAAAATAAAAAAATCCTCATCCAAAAGGAAACGTGTTATGCGTAAGGTCGAGTGATTTTTAAAAATATCATAAAATGAGACCTTTGAAAAACGGCCACTCACGTCATTCCGACGCGTCACCCCGATGAAAATCGGGGCGGAATCTATAACGGCTTGAAAACACTGGATTCCCCCGTATCGAGTACGGGGCAGGCTCAAGTCAAGCACGGAATGACGGCAAGGCGATTTAATCACAAATTCAAAGGTCTCAAAATATTTGAAAGAATATAATTATGGATTTTGCCCTGACAGAAGAACAAAAAATCATTCAAGAAACAGCGGCCTCTTTTGCCAAGCAGGAATTGGCGCCGGTGGCTGTCGAGTTGGATGAGACGAAAAACCGGGATATATTGAAAAGAAATCTCAAAAAATTGGCTGAACTGGGGTTTATGGGACTCAGTGTGGATCCCAAATATAGTGGAACAGGCGCGGGAACGATTGCCTTTTCGCTTGTGATGACGGAGCTTGGACGCGCATGTACGGCGACAGCCGTGACGGTTTCCGTAAGTAATATGGTAGCTGAAGTAATTCAGACAGTTGGAGATGAACGGCAAAAAATGAAGTACATTCCTCCTATTTGTACAGGTGAATACGCCGCCGGCGGCTTTGGCCTGACGGAGAACTCGGCGGGTTCCGATGCTGCCTCCATCCGCACGATGGCATCTTTAAATGGGGATCACTGGGTATTGAACGGTCAGAAGATATTTATTACCAGCGCCGAATATGCGGGAGTTTTCGTTGTCTGGGCAGTAACCGACAAAAATGTTCCGAAGGGGAAAGGGATCAGTACCTTTTTGGTTGAGCCTTCGTTTCCAGGTTTTACGGTGGGCAAGGAGGAAAAGAAAATGGGCCAGCATGGCTCCTCCACGAATGAACTGATTTTTGAAGATTGTCTGGTGCCCAAGGAAAATTTGATGGGACAGCTAAATGACGGGTTCCGCATTGCCGTTTCAGAGTTATGCGGAGGTCGTATTGGGGTTGGTTCTCTGGCCTTGGGTATGGGGCTGGCGGCCATCGATTTTGCCATAGGATACGCCAAGGAGCGCATCCAGTTTGATGTGCCCATTGCGAACCATCAGGCCATCCAGTGGATGATTGCCGATAATTATACGCGCCTGGAAAGCTCCCGTTTGCTTTTGCTTCGCGCATCATTCTTGAAGGATCAAAAGAAGCCTTATGCAAAGGAAGCCTCCATGGCGAAACTTTATGCCACTGAAGCTGCAAACAAGGCCTGCTATGACGCTGTTCAGATTCTCGGCGGGTATGGCTATATACGAGACTTTCCCGTTGAGCGTTTTTATAGAGATGTCAGGGCGACGACCATCTATGAAGGAACCAGCGAGATCCAGCGTCTGATAATAGCCCGCGAATTATTGAAGTGAAGCCTTCCAAAAGATAATCTCCATTTGATTTCGAAAACAAAACAAGTGTAAAATAATACATAAGATAACTTACCCCTTAAGACCTTGTTCCAAAAGTAGCTGGAGGGAAATTAAAATGAAAGTGACGGATGTTTTTTAAATTTTTATTTTCTTTACCCTTTGTGGGGTTTGCTATGCAGAGGTGGCAAAAATGAATATGTTGCCCGATGAGAAAAACATCCAATTACCGAAACCTGTTTTAAAAGGCGACATATCTGTCGAAGAGGCGCTAAGTAAAAGAAAATCTGTGCGGATTTTTTCAACAAAGGCTGTTGGGCTATCTGAATTGTCCCAGATTCTTTGGGCTGCCCAAGGTGTCACCAGGGATTGGGGCTCCAGGACTGCTCCTTCGGCCGGCGCTTTGTATCCGCTGGAACTTTTTGTTGTTTTGTCGGAAGGAGTCTTTCAATATGCGCCGGCAAAACACCAGCTTTTATGTTTATCTCGGCAGGATGTTATTAAGGCATTATCGAAAGCCGCGTTGGGACAGCGTTGTATTTCCGAAGCTCCCGCCATTATTGTCATTGCCGCTGTTTATGAGCGGATCGAGATAAAATACGGAGCCCGCGCAGAGCGCTATGTGAAAATGGAAGCAGGTCATGCTGCGCAGAATATTCTTTTGCAGGTTTTGCCTCTTGGCATGGGAGCGGTTCCTGTCGGAGCATTCCATGACGATCAGGCGATAAAAGTTTTAGGGCTTCCAAGTGGCTATACCCCGCTGTATTTAATTCCTGTAGGTTATATAATGTAGCGTCTTTCTTTGTGTGTCGGCCATGATTTCGGATGGAAGGATAAATATTGCGATTTACGATCGAAGAACAAATGACGATGGAACCATGAAAAAATGATTTTAGGAATTCCATGACGGGTAAGGAGAGGTATTGAAGATGGTACGCGTTCCATATTTGACGGAGAATGACCTGAAACCACAACATCGTTTGGAGATTAGCCATGAGCTTTATCCTGTATAAGCAAACCGGCAGCGTCGTTACCCTGATGCTCAATAAACCTGAAGAGCGCAACGCGCTTTCCACTCCTGCTCAATGGGGCGAGATAGTCAATGCCTGTGAACGTGTTAAAAACGATATGAGCGTAAAAGCGGTGGTGCTCACCGGCGCCGGCGCTGCGTTCTGCGCTGGAGGCAATATCAAGGACATGCGTGACAAAACAGGCATTGCCGGCGGTTCACCGAATCAAATCCGAGAAGGCTATCGCAGTGGTATCCAGCGTATCCCTCTGGCGCTCTACAATTTAGACGTGCCGACTATCGCCGCAGTCAACGGCCCGGCGATCGGCGCGGGCTGTGACTTGGCATGCATGTGCGACATTCGCATCGCATCAAGCAAAGCAACGTTCGCCGAGAGCTTTGTCAGATTAGGCATCATTCCCGGCGATGGCGGCGCATGGCTTCTGCCGCGTGTGGTCGGCATATCCAAGGCCGCTGAGATGATATTCACCGGCGATATGATGGATGCTGATGAAGCCCTGGCCTGCGGGCTGGTGTCGCGCGTAGTTGCGCCGGAAGAGCTGCTTGAAGAGGCTCATGCACTGGCGCAACACATTGCCGCCAACCCGGCTCCGGCCTTGCGTATGGCCAAGCGCCTGCTGCGCGAGGGCCAGCATACGAGGCTTGATACGCTGCTGGAAATGTCTGCGGCGTTCCAGGCGCTGGCGCATTTCACGCCTGAGCATGATGCAGCATTAGCAGCTTTCTGGGCCAAAAAAAAAGCTGAGTAATTAAGGAGGCTCATGATGAGCGTTGCCACAGAATCATCACAAAAAACCATCAATTCAATCGATGATATTCTGGAAATTGCCATGGCTTTTCAGCGGAGCAGGGTGCTTCTTACCGCTTACGAGCTGGGTCTTTTTTCCGTTTTGGGGACGCAAAAGAAATCATCCCTTGAGGTAGCCTGCGCGCTTGGAACGGATCAGCGGGCAACGGATCGTCTTATGAATGCCCTGTGTGCGATGGGTCTTCTCAGAAAAAGCGAAAGCCTTTTTTCCAATACGCAAGCCTCCGGGCAATATTTGGTAAAAGAAAGTCCCGATTTCATGGCCGGGCTTATGCATACAGTACATTTGTGGGATGCCTGGTCAACCATGACCGGCGCTGTATATCGGGGAGGGTCGATTTTGAAGAAGGATTTCGACGATCGCGGAAAAAACTGGCTCGAGGCCTTTATTGCAGCCATGCACTGGCGGGCCATACGAAATGCCCCGGATATTGTTTCCTTGATTGATCTTACAAGAATATCAAAAGTGCTTGACGTGGGAGGAGGTTCGGGGGCCTATGCCATGGCCTTTGTGAAGGCTGCCCCAAATATTCGGGCCACGGTCTTCGATCTTCCGGGCGTGGTTTCCCTAGCGCAAGGTTATATTAAGCAGGCAGGGCTTTCAGAATATGTGGAAGCCATTGTCGGGAACTATTTGATCGATGAATTGGGAAAGGGTTTTGACCTTGTTTTTATTTCGGCGGTGATTCATAGCAACTCACCTGAAGAAAATCAGCTATTGCTTAAAAAAGCTGTGCGGGCACTGAACCCGAGAGGGAAGGTTGTCATCCATGATTTCATTATAAACGAAGATCGGACCGGCCCCGCTCGAAGCGCGCTCTTTGCCCTGAATATGCTGGTTGCCACAGAAGGGGGAGATACCTATACCGAATCGGAGCTCCGGGCATGGATGACCGCGGCTGGTCTTTCCCGGATATGGAGAAAAGATACGGCATTTGAGACAGCTTTAGTTGCAGGCACAAAGGAAGCATAGCTATCTGCGGTTGACGACGATACAAAGAAAAAGCGCTGGATTTTTTAGGAAATATTCATTATGATTCCACAAATATCTGAAGAAGGAATTATATAAAGATAAGATTTATGTTCGATAAAGGAGTTTAGACGATGAACCATCAAAACAATGTTTGTCAGTTCCGCGGGGCATCCAAGTATGTTCTGGATGATGAGCTCGCAAAGATTGTCAATATTTCCATGGCGCTGGAAATGCCTCTGCTGCTCAAAGGGGAGCCGGGAACGGGTAAGACCATGCTGGCCCATGCCATTGCGGAAAGCTTGAAAATGCCGCTTATTGTGCTGAATGTCAAATCTACGATGAAGCTTCTTGATGCTCTTTATCAATACGATACACTGACTCGCTTGAATGACAGCCGCTTCGGCGATTCCCGGCGGGACGTAAGCAATATAGAGGATTACATCAAAATGGGGAAAATCGGGCAGGCCTTTGTTGCGGAGGTCCGGACGGTTCTCTTGATTGACGAGATCGATAAGGCCGACACGGATTTTCAGGATGACATGCTTGACGTGCTCGATCAGATGCAGTTTGATATCATAGAAATAGACAAAACCATCAAGGCGATACACCGGCCCGTGGTTGTGATTACCTCAAACGCCAAAAAAGACCTCTCCGATCCTTTCTTGGGGCGCTGTAATTTTCATCACATTGCTTTTCCCGATGCCGAGATGATGCGTCGCATCATAGATGTTCATTTTTCCAAAATCAGCAGTGACTTGATCGATGCCTGCATAGATACTTTTTACCGGCTCCGCGATATTCGCGGTATCGAAAAAAAACCGGCAACCAGAGAGCTTATCAATTGGATCCGGGCATTGAAAGCGGATCCCGATTTTAAACCGAAAATCCTCTCGAGGGGAGAAGTTCCCTATCTTGGTGTTCTCTTTAAGAAGAGTGGCGATCTTCAAGTTGCCGCACACCAGGTGGGCCGAAGCCGTTTTTGAGGCATGACCCTTGTTCGTCGAATTCTTCTATACCTTAAGGGAAAAGGGCATTCCCGTTACGCCGACATCCTTCCTGCGTTTGCAGAAAGCGCTCAGTTTGGGGCTAATTTCTTCTCTGGAGGATTTCTATACAGCAGCGCGCGCTATCCTCGTTAAAAGTGAAAGATATTTTGACATGTACGATCAGGTGTTTGCCTTCCACTTCCGGGGCGTGGAATTCAGTGAGCCGGACGCCGTCGAGTTGACGGAAATCGCCAAAACCCTGCTGGATGAATGGCTAAAAAACCCCGCAGATATCGCTGAAGCGCTGGGTTTGGATGAAAAGACTTTGAAACGCCTGACGCCGGAGGAATTGATTCAATATTTTCTGGATCGTCTCAAGGAACAGACAGAAGCGCACCATGGCGGGAACCGCTGGATCGGCACGCGGGGGACTTCGCCTGTGGGTCATTCAGGGTACCACCCTGGGGGGATGCGCGTGGGTGGTGTTTCCAAAAATAAATCCGCCATTAAGGTGGCCATGTCACGGCGGTACAAGGATTATTCCCAGGAGGGGCCGCTGACGCAGGCCCAGCTCGGAGAGGCCCTGAAGCGCCTTCGCCAGATGCTCCCTTCCGGCCCGAAAGACATCATCAATATTGATAAAACAATCTATGAAACCATGCGCAATGCCGGAGAAATCGAGCTCATCTTTGATCGCCGTCTCACCGATCGGCTGAAGGTGATCCTCATGATCGATAACGGCGGCTGGTCGATGGAGCCCTATATCGAGGTTGTCCAGACCCTGTTTCATTATGCCAATTCGCAGTTCAAGGACCTCAAAATTTATTACTTCCACAATACCATCTACAAAGACGTGTGGCTGGATCCCCAAAGGTACTACAAACCTGAACCCATTGAGGACTTTATCAAAAAGGATCCGGAAACCAGGCTGATTATTGTGGGGGATGCCAGTATGGCCCCTTATGAACTTACGCATGCCAATGGTTCCATTTACATAGAGCAAAAACAGAACCTGCCCAGCATTGAACGTCTAAGATTTCTGGCCAACACCTTCCGTCATGCCGTATGGCTTAATCCCAGAAGCGAGTACGAATGGGACGATGCGTGGACGATCGATATGATCCGGCAGGTCTTCCCCATGTTTGAGCTTTCATTGGATGGTCTGGAAAAGGCTGTTCAACACCTGATGGCGCGCCATTAAAATGATGGAAGGCAAGCCAGATCTGGAAATAACCTGAATCGCCTCGAAGGAAGCAATCCTTGGAACGTTGCAGTTTTGGGGTTTCTACTTTTTTCGATGTATGAGGACATCGATGAAATCCAAACAGGGGTGATTGCAGTGTTATACGGGAAATATCGTTTTTCCAGCGTTTTCGAGGATGATGCTGTTCTTCCGGAATACAAGGGCTCTGCCTTCAGGGGTATATTCGGCCAAGCGCTTAAGCATGTCGTATGCGCCCTCAAACGTCAGGACTGTCGCGAATGTCTGCTCCGACAAAAATGCCTTTATGCCACAACCTTTGAAGCTTTTGCCGACAACAGTGAGACTTCTGCCAGAAAGCGAATCGCCGTCCCGCCTCATCCTTATGTCATAGAACCGCCCTATACTACACAAACCCGCTATCAAAAGGGTGAAGATTTTCATTTCGATCTGCTTCTTTTCGGCGCCGTCATCGAGCAGCTTCCCTATTTTATTTACGCCGTCGATCAAATGGAAAAAATCGGCATGGGAAAACGCGTGGGGGGAAAACGCGCGACGTTCAAGCTGCTGAGCGTTACCAGCCATGGCGCTACGGTTTATACAAAAGACACCGGCCGCGTTAATTTGAAGAGCGCCTTTGTCAAAGAGTTGAAGCTACTTCCTGCAACTTCAGAAAATCAGGAGTCTGAAAAGGCAATCGAAGTCAACATCATCAGTCCCCTCAGACTGAAACATGAAAACCGCCTCGAAGCGACCTTGCCTTTTCATATTCTTGTCCGGGCCATGCTCAGGCGTGTTTCTGCCCTGCTTAGCTATTTCGATGAGGGCGAGCCGCCGCTGGATTATCGTGGTCTGGTTGGCCGGGCACGAGAAGTAGATGCGGTTTCTTCCCTGCGCTGGATCGACTGGCGTAGGTATTCCAACCGCCAGGAACGGGAGATGCTCATGGGCGGTATAGTCGGGAAAATTATCTACAAAGGAAATCTTTGCGAATACATGCCGCTGCTGAGATTCTGCGAAGAGGTTCATCTCGGGAAACAGAGCTCTTTTGGTTTGGGAAAAATCAGCATTACGGAGATAACGCCATGAAAAATATTCTTCTGGCTGTCTGCGGCTTGAGTCCGCAGGTAATCACCGAAACCCTATTCGCCCTCTTTCAGCAGGGGAGAAAGGTCGACGAAATACATATCGTCACCACAAGGGCAGGCAAGGAGGCGATCAACGCCAACCTTCTGAATCCCTGCGATGGGAAATACTATAAATTGCTTAATGATTATGCCATAGATTTCCACAATATCGCCTTCGGACATGGCTATATCCATACGATTACAGACAAAAACGGGGTAGAGCTTGACGATATAACCGATGAAGAAGACAATGAACTTTTACTCAAAAAATGCTTGGAGCTGGCTTTCCAGCATACGGCCGATCCTGAAACCGCCGTGTTTTTCTCCATTGCCGGAGGCCGCAAGACCATGAGCGCCTGCCTCACTCTGGCTGCGCAATTTTATGGACGCCGGCAGGATCGCCTCTTTCATGTTCTGGTATCGCCGGAATTCGAAAGCAATCGCGATTTCTATTATCCGCCCCCTGAATCTTTGGCGATAGAACTGCGCGACAAAGAGGGGCATCCTTACTTCAAGGAAACTAAATATGCAAAGGTTACACTGGCGCCGATGCCTTTTGTGTCCGTCCGGTCGCAGTTGACAGATGACATGTTGAAAACCACAAAGGATCCGGCCACGCTTTTGCTTTCCCTCATCCGTGAAGAGCGGCCGCAATTGGTCATTGATATTCCCCAGCGAAAGGTTGTTTACCGCGGCCGTGAGGTCGATATGACGCCGTCGCGACTTGCCCTGTATGCCTTTTTTGCCATGCAAAAAAAAGATTGCAGCAGGGAAAATACCGATTGCCGAAGGTGTACGGACTGCTACCTGGATATGGAAAGTATCCTGGCCCATCAGGAAAAGATCGCCGACATCTACCGTCGCATGGTTCCCAACCGGGACTTTGCAGCAATGAGTGATACCGGCATTATGGGGCTGACAAAAGAAAACTTCAATTCATACAAATCCAAAATCGCCGATATTTTAAAGCAGGGTTTTGGTTTGGGCGCGCTGCCGGAGATAGCTATCGATACTGTTGGCGTGAGGCCCGACACCTGTTACGGCATCAAGATGGATCGGGATCGGATTAGAGTGATATTCTGAAAAATAACCAGGGCATAAATAACGGCAACGTTGCCGAAATGGATATAACAAAAGGTGTTTTGATATAAGCGAAAGCAAAGAAGGACAGGAGGAAGTTTTATGGACGATACAGTTTTGAAAGTGGCGCTGGCAGGGCTGCTGCACGATATCGGGAAGTTCGCGCAACGGGCAGAGCTATCTCTCAGTCAAAATTCCGAAGGATTGGAAAGTAGCATATGTAAGCTCAGTAAGGGATATTACACACATCGCCATGTTTTATGGACAAATGATTTTTTTGAACGTATGGCAACTCACCCTCATTTGGGGGTTGATTACGGCAGAAACAGCATTTCAAATCTTGCGGCATTTCATCACAATCCATCGACAAAACTTCAGGAACTCATTCAACTGGCGGATTGTCTGTCATCCGGTAGCGAAAGACAGGACGACGAAGACGCACCATCTCAATGTGATGGTTACAAGAAAACCCGCCTCCACTGCATCTTTGACTATATGCATCTTGGCAATAAACAGAATATCGAAAAGAATTATCGATATAAATTACGATCATTGGACGGTTCGTTGGCTGCTTGCTTCCCGACGCGCAAAACTGAATTAATCCCAGCAGATGGAGAAAGCCTTGTTAATAGCTATGCTATTCTCTGGGATGTATTTTTTACGGATATTGAAAAACTTAATGTCAGAGAGAGGGAAAAATTTGTAACCACTGTGTTATCCCTTCTGGAAAAATACACCTGGTGTATTCCCAGTTCGACTATACAGAGGCCGGATATTTCTCTTTTTGATCATGCGAAAACAACCGCTGCGATTGCCGTTTGTCTTTATCTGTATCACGCTGAAAAAAATGACTTGGAAAAAGCAAAATTTACAACAAACGACGAGGCAGAAAAATTCAGACTACTTGCGGGTGATTTATCCGGCATCCAGGAATATATTTTCAATATCCGTAATGTTGGCGTAGGCGGCACAGCTAAACGCCTAAGAGCCAGGTCATTCTATCTGGCGGCGCTTTCGGATATTGCCAGCCACAAACTGCTTCATGCTTTTGGTTTGCCTTTGACCAATCTGGTCATTTCTTCTGGTGGTAAATTTTATCTACTGTTGCCGAACACACCGGACGCGGACGAAATGATCGCTAAATTCAAAAAAGATTCGTCTGCCTGGCTGATTCAGCATTTAAACGGTGAAGTAGCATTAAACATTGCCGATGTGTCTTTCAGTTGCAAAGACTTGATGAGTTTCAACGAAGTCCTCAAAAGAGTCAATCAGGCTTTGCAGCATGAAAAAGAGCAGGCGTTTTCAAGTTATCTAATAGATTCATCAGGATGGAAGGAAGAATCTTTCGTCCTTGCCGATAGAAAGTATCAGAATGAGGAGTCGCTCTGTACAAGCTGTCGAAAATTTCCCGGCGTACACCGCGAAGATGAGGGCATTGTTCTTTGCCATTATTGTCATGACGATATTAAACTCGGGGCGCAACTCGCAAGCGCAGCCGGTGTGCAGTTTTTCGCAAGTAATGAAGATGGGAGCCATGAAGTCTTCGGCAACTATTCGTTTTCAGTAGTAAATGACCGCACGGAATTTTCTGCCTGTGCGTATTTGTGTCAACCATTCAACAATTGGGAATTTGACAAAGTCAACACCGCCTTGCGGCCACGGCCGTTTGCCAATTATATTCCTGTTTTTAGTGAAGCGCTTTGTTCATCGTGCCTCAATGAATCGTGTCGTGAAAAGGAAGATGCTAATGTTGGTAATCCAAAATACTTCAACTGTCTTGCCCATGCAAGCAGTGGCCGTAAGATGCTCGGGGTCTTCAAGGCCGACGTTGATTATCTCGGCTTGATTTTTATTGCCGGATTTGCCCGTGCGGAAGAAAAATGCATTTCGAGAATTACTACACTCAGCCGTCTGTTGGAAAACTTTTTCACGGGCAGACTTCACCACCTTTTGGAAAATGAATTTTCGGATATCTACACGGTTTACGCCGGAGGCGACGATTTGCTAATGATCGGGCCATGGAACAAAGTCCTTGATTTTGCCGAGCGCGTTAACTCTGAATTTGGACGGTTTACCTGCAAAAACCCGGCCTTCTCCATTTCTGCAGGCATCGGATTGGTGCACGCGCACCTGCCTGTTTATACCGCGGTGGAGCATGCAGATGATCTGTTGTATTGTGCCAAGAACGAGGCCACCATTGACGAAACTTTTTCCAAAGATCAGTTGGCGGTCTTTGGAGATATTCTTAAATGGGCAAGGCTGCCGGTGATTCGGAATGAAGCTCAAAGACTTGCGCAATGGCAGGAAGATAAAAAAGTATCAATGGGGTTTGTCCGCCAGCTTTTGAATTGTTCGGAAAGTTTTCAAAAATACAAAAAAGAAGGCAGGACATCGCATCTGAAGTTTATCCCGATGCTTTCTTACAGTATTGCTCGAAATATTCCTGCCAGAGAAGCAGAAATTATAAAGTGGTCGCAGGATTTGACGAATCTGAAAAGCGCAAATCTCCATCATCTTGCGTTTATTGCAAATTATTCAATTCAAACAAACAGGAGTTGATTATGAGAGATATAAAAAGTGAAATGAGCAAGAATTATAGGACACTTGTTGGATCGGCTGATCGCTGCAGTTGCGGAAAACCGAAAGATCCACGATTTCCTACTTGCCGTGATTGTGCTTCTAAAGGAAACTCCAGTGGATACCAATCATTGAGCAGGAACCGTTCGCTGCTGAGAGCAGGATATCTTGCCGATGGTTATTTTGAAATAAAAAACGGCAAGAACTATATCAAGGAAGATGTATTCATTAAATGGCCACAAGATATAAGTGCCGATCTTCGCAGCGCAGGGATGTCACCAACTGCGATCAGAAACTTTTTTAATAAACTGAGAGCCGTTGAGCATAATTACAAGGTAACAAAGGATTTCGATAAAACAAGGCAAGGCATTTATTCCTTCTGTCGGGATGTGCACTATACCGAAACTCGCGGGGTAACGCCTGAGTTGTTCACAAAATTTATTGAGGCCAACATTGCACTGGCAAAGAAAGATCCTGAACACTTCAAGGCTTTTATCGAACACTTTCAAAGTGTAATCGCATATTACAAAGATAAAAAATAAATATTAGGAGGGATTAAGATGAAACTAAAAGAATATGGCATTGTGAAAGGCATTGTTCGATGTGAAACAGGCTTGCGTATTGGCGGCTCTAAAGATTCGCTTGAAATTGGCGCAATGGATAATCCCATTATCAGGCACCCTGTCACTGGATTACCCTACATTCCTGGTTCCTCATTAAAAGGGAAAATGAGATCTCTTTTGGAAATAAAAGCGGGATCATTTCAAAAAGATACAGGACGCCCCTGTAATTGTGGCAGATGTGACATCTGTATTTTATTTGGTTGCGGTGATCCAAATAAGTCAGATCAAATGACACGTTTAATATTTCGTGATGCCATGATTACGGAAGATTCGGAAACGAAGTTGAGAGATGCACAAGGAGAAAAAGGCCTAAATTTTGCGGAAATTAAGTATGAAAATTGGATAGATCGAAATACAGGCAAGGCAGGGAGAAGTGGCCTTCGAGCTCAAGAGCGTGTTCCCGAAGGAACAACATTTAATTTTGAAATGAGCATTCGGATTTTCGAGAATGATAATTCAGAGAAATTTTTGAATAAAATTAAAGAGGGTCTTAACCTTATGCAACAGGATTATCTGGGAAGCAGCGGCTCGCGCGGCTACGGTAAAATCAAATTTGTTAATCTAACTTACAATGACAAGGAGATTGCTATTTGAGGTTAAACTATGCAGACATATCAGATTAACTTGAGTGTGCCTTCGGGGTTTGTTACGCCGTGGCAGGCAGATACAATTTTCGGCCATTTATGCTGGGCCGCTGAACGACATGATTGTTTTCAACGGTTCTCCGGCGCATCTGGGCTGATAAATCTATTTAGGCGTAGCGAACCGCCTTTCATTCTTTCCGATGGCTTTCCATCCGGACTGCTTCCCGCGCCTGTAAGCCTGAAAAATCTTTACAGCCAAGCTGAAGATGAACCTATTGATACAGAAAGGTATGCGTTAATGAAGCGGGCTAAAAAAACCGCATATCTCACTATTGATCAATTCCAAGAGTTTCAAAAAGGCCAGATTCCGAAACTGGCCGATGACCGACCCAAAGGTTTTCTTTCGGCGACGGTTTTGCACAATTCCATCAATCGGATGACCAACACAACCGGAAGTCAGGGCAGTCTTTTTGAAACTGATGAAATATATGCGGCAGAAGGTGAAATTCAGATTTATATAAAAATCAAAGAAGGCTTCGAAAATGATGTGCGTTTGCTTTTTGAAAAGCTTTCATACGAGAGCTTTGGCGCAAAGAAATCGACAGGTAAAGGCGCATTTTCCGTAAAATGCTTCGTAGCTTATAATGGCTTTGATTTATCGTACGAATCGAGAGTTAATAAGAAAATAGGTGGATTTATTTCTCTTTCTCATTTCGTTCCGAAAAAGAGCGATCCAACGGAAGGTGCTTATAAAAGCATGATTAAATACGGCAAACTTGGTGAAGAAAAGACTTTTTGCGGGCAACCATTCAAAAAGCCACTCATCATGCTGAAACCCGGCGCTGTTTTTCGGACAGATAACGTAAAACTGTTTTATGGAAGACTGGTAGGAGACATCGCTTATGCTGACAATTCTATCGTGCAATATGGCTTCGCATTTCCTGTTCCTATAGTATTATCTCAATTATGAATTATGAGAGAATGGATTGCCTGCAGAAATAAAAGGGCCAATTATTTATACGACAAGAAAATCTTTATGTCACAAAGGGTTTGCGTGTCACCGTCCGCAAAATAGGCAATAGCTGGGAAATTGTTAAGGTCGAGCCGCCGCTTCAATGAAAGTCGGCAACCCTTTAGAAGCCGAAGGGCTCACCATGACAAAACCCGCGAATTTTGACTTTTTACGAGACCATCAAGTATAAACAGCAGAAAATTGGGGCCGCCATGAAAACATTTATTTTGACCACGCCAGTTCTGACCGATTATGGCGTCTACAGGTTTGAAAAAATCACGGTGGAGCAAGCGAGGGAACTTGCGAAAGGAGCCGTTTCCGCTGTCGGCCATCGTGGGGCGGCAGAAGCATTGACTCGTCTGCTGAACATTCCTATTCAAACAAACCGGCAAAAAATCACCATGAGGCCGGGCGATATCGCACTTGTCTTCAAAATAACGGAACGTCTGCCGGAAGGCGCGGTTTTGACTGCGGAGGAGACGCTCAAGTTACCGTATGAGTTCGGGCGGCTGGAACACCTATCATGAAAGGAGGAGATAAAAATGACAACGATGGTCTCCCTGATTTCCGAACAAACCGTTCCAAACATTCTGGCAATATGGCATTTTCAGCCGGAAAGGTTGTTGTTTGTCTCAACAGAAAAAATGGAACGGGAGCAAAAGGTCCGCGATATTCTGGCTACCGTTAATTGCAGACTCAAAAAAACTTATAAAATCGGCGAAAACACCCAATCCATCATCGTTTTGGAGGATTCTCTCCTTCAGTGCCTTCGCAAGCTGGAAGAATGGATTCAGGGGAAGGAAGATGAGCGCTTTATTATTAATCTGACAGGCGGCACCAAACTTATGTCTATTGCCGTCTTTGAATTCTTCAAGAATTACGAAAGCAAAATGATTTACATTCCCATCAATAAAAATGAGTATATAAGCCCTTTTCCCATCCGATCTCCCAAACAGCCCAAACCGCTTGCGGATCGTTTGACGGTTGACGAATATTTGCGCGCCTATGGTCTGGTGATGGTTAACCCGGATAAGGTGAAACGTTGTATTGAATCGGCAAACCGGTTGAAAGAAGTTACGTATTGGATGGCGGATCATTATCCCGCCCTGTCTGATTTAATGGCTTGCTTTGGGCAGCAATTGCGGGATAAACGCGATAAAAAGTCTTTTTCATGTGTTATGGACTACAACGTTAAAAATCAGGAAGAAAGTGCTTTTTTTGAGCGGTTTCATTTTCGCAAAGATGGGAATACCTACAGCAAACCCTTAACCAAAGATGAAATTGGTTACCTTACCGGCGGATGGCTGGAGGACTACTGTTTTCATTGCGTGGCTGCATTGCAAGGCAAAGGTGTGGACGATGTGGTTTTGAACATCAATATCAGAAATGCGCAAGGCAGAGAAAACGAGTTCGATATCATTTTCACGGCGGGAAATGCTCTTTACACTATTGAATGCAAATCGCTGGAACAGTATCATGACAAAAAATTCGATGTGCTTTATAAAATCGGTGCCTTGCAACGTGAATTCGGCTTGCGCGTGCAAAGCTTCCTGGTGACGACATCTTCACAGATTATTGATAAGGCAACAGGCCAAATAATGCCGCATATTCAGGAACGCGCGGAGCAATTTCAAACGCAGATTATCGGTCTTGACCATTTGATGGATTTGAAAACAATACTGGAAAAACGTTTGTCCCGCTGAAAGCGGGTTTTTATCTGCTGCTCTTTGACAACCGAATATCGAAAAAAACATTCGCAACACTCTAAAGTCGGGGCGGCAACGTTGCCGTTGTTGCTTTGGCTTTCAGGTCTGTTTTATACCTTCTGCCACGGGGAATTATTTTGGGAAATCCCCGTGGAAAGGAGGAGCATCATGGTTGTTTATATAAACACACAGGGCGCGCGGATTATGAAAGAGGGCAGGCATCTGCTGGTCAAGAAAGGTGAGGCCATATACCACACGCTTTTCACTTACAAGCTCAGGCAAATTGTCATCTTCGGCAATGTGGAGATAACACACAGTGCGCTGGCGCAGATTATGCGTCATGAAATTGACACTGTTTTTCTCACGCGAAACGGTCGCTATTTGGGGCGGATTGCATCGCCGGAATCGCGCAATGTCTTTTTGCACAAACGCCAATATATTCTGCTGGATGACGCGAAATTTACCCTTCGCATGGCAAAGAACATTGTCGCAGGAAAGCTGATCAACATGTCCACACTGCTGATGCGTATCAAACGCACGCGGGGAGAGAATTTTGCAGGACAGAAAGCCCGTGCCATCCAGGATTTAATGACACCCCTGAGAGCTGCCACTAACGTGGAAGCTCTCAGGGGATATGAGGGCCGGGGAAGCGCTTTGTATTTCGAGGCCTTTGCGCGAGGTTTCATTGAAAACTGGGGGTTCACTTGCCGTGTGCGAAGGCCGCCGACAGATCCCGTCAATTCCATCTTGTCGCTTTTATATACCTTTCTCATGAATCGGGTGTACGGCGCCGTTAGGGTTGCCGGTCTCGATCCCTATCCCGGTTTCCTGCACAGCATAGATTATGGCCGCTATTCCCTGGTTCTTGACCTTATGGAGGAATTTCGGAGCATCATTGCCGATACTCTGGCTTTTTCACTTTTTAATCTGAAGATTCTAAAAAGGGATGATTTCTACGAGGAAATGCCGCAGGAACCGGAGCCCGATTCATCGGAATCAGTAACGGTGGATGCTGACGTAACAAATGACCCTATTGGACTCATTTCCGGCTCACTTGATGATGCCGTTGCCTTTGATATTCCTGAGCAACGGATGATGGAGGCAACAGGCGAGATGCTTAGGCCAACGGGCAAGTATCCTGTGAAGCTGCGTCCCAGTGCATTTCAGCGTGTCATCGAGGCTTTCGAGAAGAAGTTGACAACGGAATTCTTTTACCCGCTGGCGGAGCGTTCTTTGACCTACGCCGATGCCATCATCTGGCAGGCTGGCCATTACCGCAAGGTTATAGAGGGGAAGGTGGAGAACTACCAACCGCTTTTATTGAGATGATTACACTGATTACTTACGACATCACCGAACCGAAGCGTTTGAACGCCACAAGAAAATTTCTCAAGGAATTCGGCCTGAGGACACAAAAGTCTGTTTTTGAATGCGATATTGACAATGATGCTATCAAAAGAATCAGAGCCTGGTGCCGTGACAACCTCGATATTGCTGCCGACTCCGTGCGCATTTACCATATCTGCAATCGCTGTATGGATAAGGTTGTTGTTTCTGGGATGGGGGTAAAAGTAACCCAGATGGATTATATGATTGTATGAATATGATCGTTGCCTATGACATTGCTGACCCGAAAAGGCTGGCGCGCATCGCCAAAATTATGTTGGATTATGGAACCCGCGTCCAAAAATCCATTTTTGAAGTGTCTATAACTGCAAATGCTTTCAAAGAAATGAAGGAGCGTGTAGAGTCTGTCATCGTGTGGGGGGAAGACGGTGTAAAGTATTTCCCCCTTTGCGAAAAATGTGCAGGCACGGTGGAAATCATCGGCAAGGGAGAATTTACCGATCCCGATGCAGAGTATTACATTTACTGATTCCGCGGACCGCGGCGCACAAAACGGGCATGATTGCAAGTGGCGGATATTATTAATGATGTCGTTTGTTAAGCTCTTATGGTCTGCGGATTGGACATTTTATCAATGATTACAGCTTATTGTGCTGCAGGAGGCTCTTGCCGAGAGGTGGTAAAATGCAATATTTGCGATTTTTCATTAAGGGTCTGCGGAAATGGGTATCAAAGGCATTGGATTTTTTATCATTCCAGCATCCGCAGTAAGAATTGACCTGATTTACGAAGGGATTGCGACTATAGATCTGTGTTGTGTCTAGTTTTCTGTGTCCGAGTAGTGTAAGAATTGACCTGATTTACGAAGGGATTGCGACTGCTTCAAGCTGTCGTATTCCTCGCACATTTCTTTCCCTGTAAGAATTGACCTGATTTACGAAGGGATTGCGACTCCTCTGAGGTTCTGTCAATGGAGCATCCGGGTCTTTAATCGTAAGAATTGACCTGATTTACGAAGGGATTGCGACAAGGAAAAAGTGATTACATATATCTACGATAAATATCTCTAAGTAAGAATTGACCTGATTTACGAAGGGATTGCGACGCAAAGACAACATTTATTCCGTTTACCACTACTGTTCTGTAAGAATTGACCTGATTTACGAAGGGATTGCGACATTGAATATCGATGTCCTTATATTCTTTCATTTTTCTTTCCTCGTAAGAATTGACCTGATTTACGAAGGGATTGCGACGAGGTTTGTGATCTCCGTGATCTCCGCCTTTGCTTCCGCCGTAAGAATTGACCTGATTTACGAAGGGATTGCGACACGAGAGCAGGGTGCCTTGTTACTACTACCCTTTTTTCCTTTGTAAGAATTGACCTGATTTACGAAGGGATTGCGACTCTTCCCCCTTGACTGCGAAGACAACGTTTATTCCATTCGTAAGAATTGACCTGATTTACGAAGGGATTGCGACTAACATTCAGGTATCGTTTCCCCGTTAATTCTTATTATTGTAAGAATTGACCTGATTTACGAAGGGATTGCGACTGACCGATTTGTTCCCATGTTAGACTGTATCGATTTTTAGTAAGAATTGACCTGATTTACGAAGGGATTGCGACATATGCTTCCTTAGCCGCTAATGCCTGTTCTGCCCAGTCCCGTAAGAATTGACCTGATTTACGAAGGGATTGCGACCTAGGAATAGGTTAGCCATTTTTTTTGCCTGCTATCAGGGTAAGAATTGACCTGATTTACGAAGGGATTGCGACCTTGTATTGCCTCTTTTACTATTTCTTTTTTATCTCTTCCGTAAGAATTGACCTGATTTACGAAGGGATTGCGACTGGTTTTTTCTTGGTATCTGTGATCCGACTGTCCGGACTCCCGTAAGAATTGACCTGATTTACGAAGGGATTGCGACACGCGGGGGCAACCCCCCAAAAAAATCCTTGCTTTCATCTTGTAAGAATTGACCTGATTTACGAAGGGATTGCGACGCAAAGACAACATTTATTCCGTTTACCACTACTGTTCTGTAAGAATTGACCTGATTTACGAAGGGATTGCGACCGTGATCTCCGTGATCTCCGCCTTTGCTTCCGCCACTTCTGTAAGAATTGACCTGATTTACGAAGGGATTGCGACTTTTCTTGTCCATTGGCCATCACGACTTCCTTCTTGAGCTGTAAGAATTGACCTGATTTACGAAGGGATTGCGACATAGCTCTAAGGACGAGTGTTTCTTGATTCACTTCATGAGGGTAAGAATTGACCTGATTTACGAAGGGATTGCGACCTTCCTGACCGCTGCTTCATTCTCGGGGGTGCACTTGCTGGTAAGAATTGACCTGATTTACGAAGGGATTGCGACTTCCCCCTTAGTTCTGGGGTTAAGGATAATGGAATCTCCGTGTAAGAATTGACCTGATTTACGAAGGGATTGCGACGCTTCAAGCTCGTTATATTCATTTTTGGATATTGGGGTAAGAATTGACCTGATTTACGAAGGGATTGCGACTTTAATAGAGGCGGCTAACTCATTTAGATAGTCCTGATGTAAGAATTGACCTGATTTACGAAGGGATTGCGACCAATGTTTTTTGCTCTTCCATTTTTCCTTCTCCTTTCTCTTGTAAGAATTGACCTGATTTACGAAGGGATTGCGACCACTCTAACCATTTCCCTTCTCCTTTCTTTTGTTGATGTAAGAATTGACCTGATTTACGAAGGGATTGCGACATATCTACCGCAACCCCTTTTGTGTGGTTGTCGGATGTTGGTAAGAATTGACCTGATTTACGAAGGGATTGCGACTTTAACTGCCTTCCTGTCTTTCCGCAGACGATCTTCAATGTAAGAATTGACCTGATTTACGAAGGGATTGCGACTTTAATAGAGGCGGCTAACTCATTTAGATAGTCCTGATGTAAGAATTGACCTGATTTACGAAGGGATTGCGACTTCTTTTTTATGAAATTGTATTTCCACTTCATCTCGTCGTAGTAAGAATTGACCTGATTTACGAAGGGATTGCGACTCTCGTATCAGGTCCTCATATTTTTTCCTGTGCAGGAGGTGTAAGAATTGACCTGATTTACGAAGGGATTGCGACATATCTACCGCAACCCCTTTTGTGTGGTTGTCGGATGTTGGTAAGAATTGACCTGATTTACGAAGGGATTGCGACTTTAACTGCCTTCCTGTCTTTCCGCAGACGATCTTCAATGTAAGAATTGACCTGATTTACGAAGGGATTGCGACTTTAATAGAGGCGGCTAACTCATTTAGATAGTCCTGATGTAAGAATTGACCTGATTTACGAAGGGATTGCGACTTCTCTTTGAGGGCCGAGCAAAGAGGGATAAAGGGGACGGTTCTATTTATTGACAAAGCAGTTTGGTGATGATATATATTACCAATGCCGAGAACAGCAAGAATCGCACCCAAAGAATTCGTTTATCATGTTCTCACGCGAGGCAACAACAAACAGGCCATCTTCAAAGATGAAAATGACTACCTGAAGTAC
>DHHR01000069.1 GCA_002403385.1 Syntrophaceae bacterium UBA4767
GCCTGAACCAAGGCTTGTCACTGTCCGGATGCGGCGTTTTCCCTTTCTTCGGAATCGCCGGTTGCTTTACTCCCCAGCGCCTGCGGCAGTTCTCCTGCTTCTTGAGAAACTGATCAAAACCCCGATCTGCCGTAACCTCCCGCGGCGCCTGCCCGACGTTCTTCTTGATGGCTCCGACCTGCCTGTGCCGTGGCAGACAGGTGACCTGTCCCAAAGTCTTTACGTCGGCTGCGTTGTGCTGATATTCCAGATGGGAAAGAATCAACCCGTCGTCATTCTTTGCCAGGCCAACAATGGCGCCAAACTCACAATCCGGATAATGCTTGCCTTTCTTGATGACAGCGACATCCGGTTCGTGAAGAGAATAAATCCGGCGCTTTCCGGTAGAACTTCTTGATTTTGAGAAGTTGTTTCTTTGAGCTTCGGCTGTAAGTGCGAAAGGGTTTTAAAAGGGCAACCTCCTGGCGCACCCTCTGAACCTGCCCGGTGATCTTCTCACGAATCCGATGCAGGAGATCAGCATCCGTCGGATAAGCAATGTTCTCCGGCTGTGATGTCGTATCCACCGCCACCCGCCTGGTCTTGACTAAACCCATGTCCGACCAGGTCTTAAGAAAGAAGGCTTCGATCTGCCGCATCCCTTCTGTCCCGATTCGGTTCCTGAACTCCACCAGGGTGGTGGAATCCAATATTTGACCGCGTTGAAAACTGTTGAAACCACAGAAGCTCTGCCGGTATGAATTCTCATGCAGCGTCTCCACGGCTTGTTCGTCGGAACAATTATATCGGTGTTTCAGGAGATGGATGCCGACCATCAGGCGGATGGCTTTCCCCTGACGGCCCAAGGGACTGTAGTAAACACCCAGCGCTTCTTGCAAGCCATCCCAGTCAATCAGTGAAGCAGCGCGCAGGAGTTCATGCTCCGGATTGAGAATATCCGAAAAATAGGTCTCGAACATATGAAGCTGCCTTTCTGGAATATGTGTTTTCATTTCAACGACTTATATCAGATTCCCGAGGCAATAACAACCTCTTTTCAACAACTTTCTTCAGTTTTCAAAGAGCCTTCTTAATGACTACACGACTTAGCAATTGCATTTTTCAGGACGGACCAAGTACAAAATCAAATACACGAGGGTTATTTAAATTGTCCGAGGACGGACTTGACTTGACAGTTAGATAAAAAAGGTGGTCAGTACCTTCCAGATTGTTTAGCCATAAACAAAAAAAGTGAGGATAACAAGATGACCACCCAAGAGAAGCTTATCAGAAACAAACTAAGTTTCCTAGAGTTAGCGGAGTATTTGAAGAACGTATCGGAGGCCTGTAAGGTAAACGGCGTATCACGTCAGCATTTTTACGACATCAAGAAAGCATACGAAGAGAACGGTTTAGACGGACTCCGGCAGAAGAGCCGTCGGAAACCATGTATGAAGAATCGGGTAGCTCCGGAGATAGAAGAAGCCGTTGTCCGGATGGCTTATAAATATCCGGCCTATGGACAAACCAGGGCGGCCAATGAGTTAAAGAAGCAGGGAACATTGGTTTCTTCGGGAGGTATTCGGAGTATCCGGCTTCGGCATGGATTGGAGACCTTTAAGAAGCGTTTGGTTTGTTTGGAAGAGAAAGCAGCAAAAGAAGGTCTTGTTTATACGGAAGCGCAGATAGTGGCTCCGGAAAGCGCCAAGCGGGAAAGAGAGAGTTCTCCTGATGAAATCGAGATTGCGCATCCGGGATATTTGAAAAGCCAGGATACTTTTTATGTCGGCTATTTAAAAGGCGTGGGGAGAATCTATCGGCAGACCGTTGTGGATACCTATTCAGCCGTTGCCTTTGCCAAAGTTTACCGGTTACAGCAGCTGACACATTAAACGACAGAGCGCTTCCGTTTTTTGAACAACAATCCATACCGGTGATGCGGGTCATAACCGACAGAGGGACAGAGTTTCGTGGAACGCCGGATAAGCATCCCTATGAGCTTTATTTACAGCTCAATGAGATTGAATACACAAAGACCAAGGCACGAAGTCCTCAGAGCAATGGTATTTGCGAGATGTTTCACCGGACGATTCTTAACGAGTTTTACAGGGTTATTTTTAGAAAAAAGATATACAGCGATCTGGAGGTCTTGCAAACGGATCCGGATGAGTATATAATCACTACAACCATGAGCGGACGCATCAGGGGAAACGCTGTCAAGGCAGGACGCCGATGCAGACTTTCATTGACGGGAAACAGTATTTTGCCCAGAAAAATTTGGATAATTTAGCGGCTTAACAACAGCGGACAATCTCGGAGAGACTGACCATTGTCAACTCAAGTATCGTTCAGGACAAATCTAGAACTTTTTAAACCTTTCAGACAACAAGACAACAAAAAACCCGCTGTATATGCGGGTTTTTGCACCTATATGGATTTTGTTTGATAAGTAAATGGTGGAGATGAGGGGGATCGAACCCCTAACCTCGGCATTGCGAACGCCGCGCTCTCCCTGTTGAGCTACATCCCCACTTTTTTCCAACGGGCACGGACAGCCATTCTTGCATAATAATTTTATTGTATGGGATTTGACGTTGGGATGTCAAGAAGTGATAGTGTAACATCTTTTCTGTAAATATGAAAAAGGGTATAATCCTCAATGGCTTAAACAAACCCTTAAAAGGGAGAAAGGAGGAATGATAAAAAGTCTTCATAAGTCGTGAATTGGGGCACAGCGTTCGAAGCTTTATCGTTTTGGGCAGCAAGGTTACTGCCCGGCATGGTTAATGGTCTTCGAGACCGCAAAGGAGAATGAAGGGCCGTAGCCGCAGCATTCAATGATCTGCGGGATCGAATAGGAATTCACCTGACAGGCGCTGTCCAAATCATTAGGAGGAAGATGAGTATTGGAGTGGACCTTCACAAGACTTGAGTTTACCGTTTGTTGTTTAAGTGAAGATCGCGCCATTCAGGAGACGGGGGCATACCCGACGACGGCTGGAGGATATAAGTCGTTTATCATGAGGATGTCCCATTGGAATGAGGAAGGTTGCGAGGTCAGATCTGATGTGGAATCGACAGGGAACACCAGGCGCTTTCGCAATCGGCTTGTGAGGGCCGGAGTTGTGGAAACGCTGCCCAGGCGGTCAAGCCGCTTCTTGTTGCGATAGACCAAGAAGTATCAGAAGTCAAAGAGCTTGAGCGGGCGCTATCTGATCTTGTTTCTGCGGACGAAGATGCTGCACTTTTACAAACGATCCTTGGTGTTGGGTTGATAACGACATCAACGGTTCGGGCTTATACCGATGACATCAATCGATATGAGAGCTCCAAGAAGTATGCAGCACATGCCGGTTTGTCGCCATGGGTTCAGAACTCCAACAAGACCATTCGTCATGGTCACACCACCAAGCGAGGCCCTGTGGAGTTGAGGACGGCTTTTGTCCGGATGGTAATGGGAATGCTCCAGCTTCAGAATAAAACCGATGGATATCGGCTTATGTATCGCTACAGAGCCATGAAAAAAAGCAGAGGAACAGGGAAGAGCATCATAGCGACAGCACGAAAAATGAGCGCTATTGTTTACGCCATTCTGAGGCGGAAACAACCGTTTGATCCTTCTAAAATGACGCCAGATCCAAGGTATCTAGAGATGAGTGCGGTTGCAAGACACTATGTCTTGGCCGCTTAAACCTTAACGATAGGCCTGTTTGAGGGGCCTTATGAATTGACTTTTCATAGGAGATAGTACCTATGGATAAAAAGATCATTGACGCCCGCGGCTTGTCCTGTCCTCAGCCTGTCATCGCCGCTAAAAAGGCCGTTGATGCGGGAGAGCCTTTCGATATTTTGCTGGATAGCCAGGTATCCAGGGAGAATGTTCTGCGCTTTGCCGCACACAGCGGATGGCGGACGGATATTCATGAGGAGGGAGCCGATATCATTCTTTCATTTAAGAAAGAGCAAGGCGTTTGAGGTATCATCATGAATAAAAACATCGTCTATTTCGACAATGCCGCCACCTCATGGCCGAAACCGCAAGTAGTTTATCTCACGGCAGATCGCTACAGCCGCAGCATCGGAGGCAGCCCTGGCCGTTCGGGGCATCGTTTGTCCATTGAAGCGGGCAGAATTATTCTGGAGGCCAGAGAAAAACTGGCCTCCCTCTTTGGGATTTCCGATCCCTTCCGGATTGCCTTTACAAAGAACGCTACGGAGGCGCTCAACATTGCCATCAGCGGTTTTCTCTCTTCCGGCGAACATTGCGTTACAACAAGCATGGAACATAATTCTGTCATGCGTCCTCTGCGAGCCATGGAAAAGAAGGGCATTGAGCTGACCGTTGTCCCATGCTCGTCAGGGGGAGAACTCAATCCCCTTGATATAAAAAAGGCCATCAAAAAAAATACCAGGATGGTCATTTGCTCTCACGCTTCCAACGTGACGGGGACCATCATGCCCGTGGAGGAAATAGGCCGGTTCACCCGGGAATGCGGCGTTGTCTTCTGTGTGGATGCCGCCCAGACGGCGGGAGCGGTTTCCATTGATGTGGAGGAAATGGGTATAGATTTGCTCGCTTTTACGGGGCATAAATCTCTTTTCGGCCTTCAGGGCACCGGCGGCCTTTATATCCGAAAAGGTCTTGAAACGGAAATTACACCCCTGCTAAGGGGGGGCACGGGAAGCAGATCGGAGTTTGAAGAGCATCCCGATTTCATGCCCGATAGATTTGAATCCGGCACGCCCAATACGCCGGGGCTTGCAGGTCTGGAGGCGGGTGTTTCATTTATCATGGAAAAAGGGATCAACCGCATCAGGAAAAAGGAGATCGAGTTGACGAGGTATTTTATCGAAAAACTGCGAGCCTTCACGTTTGTTGAAATATACGGGCTCCAGGAAGCGGAAAAGCAGATTCCGGTCTTTTCCTTCAATATCAAGGGGGTATCCCCTTCGGAGGCCGCCCTCTTTTTCGACGAGGAGTATGGCATAATGTCCCGGCCCGGGCTTCATTGTGCCCCGGCAGCCCACCGCACCATCGGCGCGTTTCCCAGGGGAACCATCCGTTTCAGCTTAGGTTACTTTAATGATACAGCTGAATTGGATCGCGCCTGCGCGGCTATTTCCGACCTTGCAGGGAGGCGCCGCGTCTCATGAAATCCCAAACGCCACAGGCCGTCATCCTTTTCTCTTCCACCGCACATGCCCTTATGGCGGAGAAGATTGCCAAAACGCAGGGATTTCCCTGCAAACTGATCCCTGTGCCTCGACACCTTAGCTCCGACTGCGGTGTATGCCTCCGGTTTAATGCTGAAGACCGGGATGCCCTCGAAGCTGCGTTGAGGAATCGTATAGACTGGACAGAGATATGCCTTTTGTCATCTTCCTAAACAAAAATGTTGCAAGATGACGCTCCTAATTTCTTCTTTATGGTTTCTGATTCTTACCTTAATTCAAACCGTATCCTTATGTATCTCCTGTGGTGGCTCTGCCCGTCTCATCTGTTGCCTTAACATAAGGCGACTTTTTAACCGGACAATTTATGTACTTTTTACACAACCACTAATTATTATTGACAGTCTTGAGGTGGCAATGTATTAATTTATTCATTATGGCTCGGTCACCCCGGATGAAGGATTCTCCATTATCCTCATCACATCGTTCAACGCAGCAATCGCAGGCTTGAGGTATTCTTTACGGATGAGGAGCAGTTGATTTATTTGGATAGGGCCTAGACTAGTCGAATTGGCATGAGTAGCTTCTTGTCACTTTTGGTATGGCTGGGGCTAGTCTAGACCCCGAAATATAATGTATCCGGATTTATGGCATGGATATGTTTGAGGAATTTTTGGTACATACAAAAGTAAGGGGGACAAAGAATGGATCGTAAAGAAGAATTGATTCATAAAATAATAGAGATAGAGTGGGAAATGTTCTCATCAGTGAAGAATAGGGGAGGCAAGGCTTTGTGCCAGGAGCAACCGGAGGTCTTCAAAGCCATCAGGATCAGTAATTTTGTTCACTGGTCCGAAGCCACGCTGGAAAGTTATTGGAGTGACCTTTTAGAGGCTCAGAATCATAAGAGGAATTTAATGACAGAAAAGTACGCCAGAATGGAAGGTATGATGCCCCCCGTTGACGCTGAAACAGCTTTGCTGATTGACAAAATTGTGAAGCAGGAATGTCAATGGCTGGAGAGTATAGCGATGCAATCCCCTCATTTAAAGCCTGTGCGGCCTATCTACAGCGTAGATGATTCTCCATACGTTGTATCTTCTGAAACATATTCAAGGGGGGAACTCGCGACATATTCAACAAGGACCCTTAAGTTGTATTTGCAGGATGTTATGGATATGGCGTCGAAGAATATAAATCGGATTGAATTAATCTTTGATACTATGTCGGAGAAGTTTCAAGCTATCGGGATTACATCATAAAAAAATAGAAAACCATGATTTTATTTGTGTAAGCTTTTTTTGCTTGACAATTTATGCCTCGGTCATTACAATTAACTTAATTGGGTTTTTGAAGGGGGCGTCAATTATGGCAATTGTTTGTAGGAAGTGCGGCCATAAGGGCACGAGAGCCGAATTTCGTTTCCTAGGGCATGTAGATAGCGCAGGCGCTAATACCTACCGTCGTTGTCCCAAGTGCGAAGCTGCTGTTGTTTGTGATGAGGTCGAAATAATCGACGATGAATCTGGAAAGGAGGTATGGGGTGCGGGACCTTTGAGAGGTCGTGTTTTTACACGTAAACGAAAAGAAGCGTGATCGTCAATTAACTCTTAATCCCTAAAAGGTCAGAAGGAGAGAACGTTATGTCCGATGATACTTTATTAGTCACGGATATCCAGAGGTATGCCGTCAATGATGGTCCGGGATTCCGAACCAATGTATTTCTTAAAGGCTGTTCATTAAGATGTGCATGGTGTCATAATCCCGAAACGATTAACAAGGAAAGAGAGGTCTACTGGAAGAGGCGGCTCTGTGTTCAATGCGGCGCTTGTTTAAATGCCTGTCCACGTGATGCTATCAATGCTCCTATTCCACCAGAAGAAGCGCAAAGCGAAGGTTCCACCTATCAGAAAATTATAAGAGAACGTTGCGATCTATGCATGAAATGTGTTGATGCCTGCCAATTTGGTGCTCTCGAGATCGTCGGTAAACCCATGACTACGGAAAGTATACTTGATGAAGTTGAGCAGGATCGTCCATTCTACGATAGAACGGGGGGTGGAATGACCGTCAGTGGAGGAGAGCCGACAGCTCATCCGGCGTTTACGGGGAAACTCTTAGATGACGCCCGAAAGAGAGGTTTGCATGTATGTATTGATACAAGTGGTTTCTGTACGTGGGAAACTCTAAAGTCTCTGGTAGAAAAGGTGGACATTGTTTTATATGATATCAAACACATTGATTCCAGTGAACATGAACGGATGTGTGGCGCAGGGAACGAGCTTATCCTTGATAATTTAAGAAAACTACTGGAATTAACCGATAAGGAAGTGTGGATTCGGATGCCGATTCTAGAAGGGTTCAATGATTCTATTGATTACCATAAGAGAGCCATTGAGTTTCTGAAATCTTTACCCAGGAAGCCAGCGAGAATTGATTTATTGCCGTTCCATAATTGGTGTGAAAATAAATATGATTGGCTGGGCATAAATTGGCCGTTGCGAAATATACAGGCATTGGAACCGTTGCGGTTGGAAATCATCAAGGACCTGTATGAAGCCAATGATTTTGTTGCTACTGTAGGTGGGTCCGGTTTTGAAAATAGGGAGGGGCTATAGAGATTTTTATGGATGAAGGTCAGAGGTTGGGAATCATAAATGATATTCAAAGAATGTCAGTAAACGATGGCCCGGGATTTAGAACTGTTGTATTTTTAAAGGGGTGTTTGCTTAATTGTGAATGGTGCCATAATCCGGAGGGCAAACGCCGTTACCCAGAGGTTATTCCTTATGTAAGCAATTGCGAGGGGTGTAACAAATGCATGGAAGTTTGTCCCACAGGGGCGCTGAAAATTTTGGAAGAAAAAAAACCTGTTATTGATAAAGCCCTTTGCACAGCCTGTTTTCAATGTATCGGAGCATGTAAATATTATGCTCTCGTCCGTTGGGGAAGAATTGTGACGGCACGTGAAGTTATGGATGATGTTACGCGGGACAAGCCGTTTTTTGTTGAATCGGGTGGTGGCTTAACCGTATCAGGCGGGGAGCCGTTGGCACAACCCGAGTTTAGCCTGGCGCTAATGATGTTGGCAAAAGAGAACGGTGTCGGGACGGCCTTAGATACATGCGGCCATGCGCCGTGGGAAGATCTCGAGAAGGTGTTAGAATATACCGATCTTGTTCTTTTCGATATTAAAAATATCGATACGAAAGAGCATCGTAGATATGCTGGATTGGGGAATGAGCTTATTTTAGATAACGCCAAAAGAATTGCCCAAAAGGGCATAAAAATGCGTATGCGTGTCCCCATTATTCCCGGTCGAAATGATTCAGAGGAAAGTTTAAGAGCAACCGCAAAGTTTATAGAAGGATTGGGTGACGCTGTTTTGGGGGTGGATTTATTGCCCTATCACCCCTATGCGGGTGGAAAATACAGGGCCTTCGGCATGGATTATCCTTTTCCAGCCGGTGAGGGGCTAGATGATGATGTATTGGCGCCCTTTGTTGAGATCTTTCTTGATTACGTACCAGAAGTCACTGTGGGTGGCTAGACATAGGTATAATGCCTATGCATTGATGGACGTGGAAAGGAGGGTATTTTATGTCAGCAAC
>DHHR01000046.1:0-9600 GCA_002403385.1 Syntrophaceae bacterium UBA4767
ATACTTTTTATGTCGGTTATTTAAAAGACGTCGGGAGAATCTATCGGCAGACCGTTGTGGATACCTATTCAGCCGTTGCCTTTGCCAAAGTTTACCGGTTACAGCAGCTGACCCATTAAACGACAGAGCGCTTCCGTTTTTTGAACAACAATCCATACCGGTGATGCGGGTCATAACCGACAGAGGGACAGAGTTTCGTGGAACGCCGGATAAGCATCCCTATGAGCTTTATTTACAGCTCAATGAGATTGAATACACAAAGACCAAGGCACGAAGTCCTCAGAGCAATGGTATTTGCGAGATGTTTCACCGGACGATTCTTAACGAGTTTTACCGGGTTATTTTTAGAAAGAAGATATACAGCGATCTGGAGGTCTTGCAAACGGATCCGGATGAGTATATAATCACTACAACCATGAGCGGACGCATCAGGGGAAATGCTGTCAAGGCGGGACGCCGATGCAGACTTTTGTTGACGGAAAACAGTGTTTTGCCCAGAAAAATTTGGATAATTTAGCGGCTTAATAACAGCGGACAATCTCGGAGAGATTGACCGCTGTCAACTCAAGTATCGTTCAGGACAATTTATGCCTTTATATGAGTTCCGCTGTAAAAAATGTCAGAACACCTTTGAAGTTCTGTATAGAACACCCGCGGAAAAGATAACGATATTTTGTCCTTCTTGCAAGTCGTCAAAAGTGGATAGACTTATGTCGCGATTTTCCGGAAAATTCGGCAGTTCGTCAAGCTGCGGTTCTTGCAGCGCCACTTCTTCATGCAGCACTTGAAGCCACTAATTTTTCGTGGCAGTTGGCCATATTCCGGAATTCATTTTTCTCATTGCGAAAATAACCATAATCCATTATAAGTAGCAGGTTTTTGAACAAAGAAGCGCCTTTCGAAAGGAGTAAACTGTTATGAATATTCTCATTTTTGGCCCCAATGGCAGCGGCAAGGGAACGCAAGGAACAATTATCCAAAAAAAATTTGGCGTTCCACATATTGAAACGGGTGTTATCTTTAGAGAAAATATATCAAAGGGAACGGAGCTGGGGAAAAAGGCAAAAGGCTACATTGATCGTGGTGAACTGGTCCCCGATGATATTACCATCCCGATGATTTTGAATCGCCTGAAGGAGGCGGACTGCGCTAAGGGCTGGCTTTTGGACGGTTTTCCCAGAAACCTGGCCCAGGCCGAAGCCCTTTGGAATGCCTTGCAGGAAGAGAAGATGCAGCTTGACTATGTCATTGAAATAGTGTTGGACAGAGATACGTCCAAAAAGCGCATTATGGGTAGAAGACTTTGTGCTACGGATAATAATCATCCCAACAATATTTACATTGATGCTATAAAGCCGGTGGAGAAAGAGGGCAAGCTTATATGCCGGGTCTGCGGCTGTGAAAAGCTTACCGCCCGCGCTGACGATCAGGATGAAGCCGCAATCGACAAACGTCACAATATTTACTACGATACGAAAACTGGAACCCTAGCCGCTGTCAATTACTTCAAACAGAGGGTTAAGGTAATTGAAGTGGATGGGAACCCGTCTGTCAAGGAAGTGTCGGAGTCCCTTTTGAAGAAACTCGTATAATTTGCGATTATTCTGCTCAGAGCCTATGACGCCCCCCTTGCAAAAAGGGGGGCTTTTTTATAGAATTTAATAAGAGGCTTCAAAATCGTTTTTATGGAAAAGATACGCAACTTCAGTATCATCGCTCATATAGATCACGGAAAATCCACCCTTGCCGATCGTCTTATTCAATATACCGGCATTGTGGACCAGCGCAATTTCAAGGATCAGATCCTGGACGACATGGAAATCGAGCGCGAAAGGGGCATCACAATCAAAAGCCAGGCCATATCATTGCCTTATCAAGCCGCTGATGGAACTTTTTACACCCTTAATCTCATTGATACGCCCGGCCACGTGGACTTTGCCTATGAGGTTTCACGTTCTTTAGCTTCCTGTGAAGGCGTTCTTCTTCTGATCGATGCAGCCCAAGGCGTACAAGCCCAAACCTTGGCAAACCTATATCTTGCTATGGAACACAATCTGGAAATTATTCCTGTCATTAATAAGATCGATCTTCCTTCCGCTGATGTCGAAAGGGTTGTCCGCCAGATTGACAGCGAGTTGGGTTTGAAGCCGGAAAGTCACCTGAAATGCTCAGCAAAGGAAGGCGTCGGTATTAAAGAAATCCTTGAGGCTATTGTTGAGCGGATACCCCCTCCCGATGGCAGCGCTGAATCGCCGCTGGCAGCGTTGATTTTCGATGCCCAATATGACCCTTTTCGCGGCACGGTAATTCACTGCCGCATATTTGACGGCGTCATAAGGGCCGGTGATGCTATTCGCTTCATGTCCAACAATGCCGCCTATAAGGTTGAAGAAGTCGGCCATTTTCTTCTTAGTCGCTCCAAACGGGATAAATTGACGGCAGGGGAAGTGGGCTACGTTATAGCAGGGGTAAAAACCATTTCCGATGTCCATATAGGGGATACCATTACCCACGATCAGCGCGCATGCGCAAAACCTCTGCCCGGGTTTAAGGATGTTAAACCTGTTGTTTTTGCATCCATTTACCCCATTTCAGCGGATGATTATGAAGACCTAAGCGTATCCCTCGAAAAATATAAGCTCAACGACGCTTCTTTTGTTTATGAAAAAGATGCTTCAGCAGCCCTCGGTCAAGGTTTCCGTTGTGGATTTTTGGGGCTTCTGCACATGGATATTGCGCAAGAACGTCTGGAAAGAGAATATAACCAGTCGATTATTCTATCCGTTCCCAGTGTCCGCTATCGTTTTACATTAAAAAACGGCGACATACTCCATGTGGATAACCCTGCTCATTATCCGGACGGCTCCAGCATCGCAAAATCTGAAGAGCCTTACATACGCGCTGCCATGATGCTTCCGGAAAGATACCTCGGGGCGGTGATGAAACTTTGTATGGCAAAACGTGGGGTCAATTCTACCTTCAAGTACGTAGGTCCAGGGCGAACCGAGCTGGTTTATGAAATGCCATTGGCCGAAGTAATTTATGATTTTTATGACCGCTTCAAGTCTGTCACCCAGGGATATGGCTCCTTTGACTATGATGTGATTGATTACAGGGAAAGCAACCTTGTTCTGATGGACATTCTGGTCAATGGCGAAAAGGTGGATGCCCTATCGCAAATTGTCCATCGAGACCGCGCGCGGGCCCGCGCCCTTCAGGCATGTGAACGCCTGAAAGAAGAGATACCCCGGCAGATGTTTAAGATCGCCATCCAAGGCGCTATCGGCGGTGAAATTATCGCGCGCAGCACCATCTCCCCTTTTAGAAAGGATGTTACGGCCAAGTGTTATGGCGGCGACATCACAAGGAAGCGCAAACTTCTCGAAAAACAAAAGAAAGGCAAAAAGCGCATGAAGATGATCGGTTCTGTCAGTATTCCACAGAGCGCCTTTCTTGCCGTATTAAAATCCGACAATGACTGAAGTCTCAACAAACAGCGTCCAACCAGGGCTCTATATGCACATTCCCTTCTGCCGCAGGAAATGTCCTTATTGCAGTTTTTTTTCCGAAACATCCCTTGACAGGATCCCCATTTTCTTGAAATCACTTTACAGAGAAATAGAGCTTTCCCGCTCGTTTTTTTCTGCATTCGACACCATCTATATTGGCGGGGGCACGCCTTCCGTGCTGGCTGCCGGTCATCTGGAAAATATTCTGAACCATGTCTTACGGTCATTTTGCATCAGCTCCGGCGCAGAAATCACCCTGGAGATCAATCCTGCCGATGCTTGCCTCGATTATCTTAAATCGTTGGCTAAGCTCGGCTTCAATCGCCTCAATATCGGCGTTCAATCCTTTGACGATCATGCCTTATCGTTTCTGGGACGGCGACATGATAGAAAACAGGCGCTTCATTCCATAAATGCCGCCTTCGAGGCCGGCTTCGACAATGTCGGTATTGATTTAATCTACGGTATCCCCGGGCAGGATATGCCCCTATGGCTTGACGGCCTTAGGCAAGCAGTATCCCTCCATCCCTGTCATCTTTCATGCTATCAATTGACTATCGAAAGCGATACGCCGCTGGGAAGGCGTTATAAGGAAAAAGCATTTGCAATGCCTTCTGAAGACGAACATTACAATTTTTTCATGGCTACCTCTGAATTTCTTGAGTCCCACGGTTACATCCATTACGAAGTATCCAATTTTGCAAAAGGAATGGCGTTGTCTTCACTCCACAACCAAAAATACTGGGCTCATACCCCCTATCTTGGTTTGGGTCCTTCCGCCCACTCTTTCGACGGCGGTAAACGATGGTGGAATTACCGGTCAATTTCCGAATACATTAAGGCTTTGGGAAAAGGCAGCCTGCCTATTGAGGATTCCGAAACGCTTACAGAAGAACAATGGAAGTTGGAAACCGTATTTCTCGGCCTTCGCACGGCAAGAGGGATTCACCTGCCTGGTTTTTCACGACGCTATCGCTGTGAGCTGCTATCGGGGGGAAATATATCGAAAACAAACAAAAAGGCGGCAAAATTTCTTGAAATTAAAGATGACTATCTGTGCCCGACGAGGGCGGGACTTGCCGTGGCGGATGGCCTGGCATCAATATTATGCTTCAATACATTCTCGCTGAAGCTAATATAATCAACCTATGTATAAGTACCCGAGTCTTACATGCGCCACACCAGCTACAATCTTCTGCAGCAAGCACGATCAACCTTACTACCGCCTTCTTCGGTGCAATGGTTTAGTATTTGGTTTCCCATATCTGCCGTGCAGTAGGTTAGTGAGCTTGTCGAACTACTGTCCCGTCAAAATCGCTTAACACCAAAATCTTCTTCCCCTTAAAATTATTCAACAGTTTTATGTTCCTGCTTTCTTTTGCCTTTCCTTCTGACGATTAAGTCAAGCCCAATTAAAATAAGAAGTAGCGGCAATAAATAAGTTGCAAGTTCATGAATTGCGACTCCAAGGTTTTCTTTTAAAAGAAAAATAAAACCTGTGGTGCCGATAATCCATCCGCCCAGATCTTTCCATTGCTGGATAAGGGTTCCTATGGCAATAACAATTAGTAAGGTTGGCCAGCTCTTGTCAAAACCATAAATACCCCTTTGACTTAAAATAATCAATACGCCCAGCCCTATCAGGATCATCGCCCCTGTTAAGATGTGCATCTTTTCTCTTTGTTCCATTTCCGTGATTCTCCTTACCAAACATGTCTGCTTCGCAAACAATTAAACGCTCGTTTTCAGAGGCCGATGCAGCATCCGCACTTATTTTATAAGATGTCGGAATAAATCGATCGGCACAGGAAAAACGGTAGTTGAATTGTTTTCGGAAGCTATCTGATTAAGCGTTTGTAAATAGCGAAGCTGAACAGATATGGGTTGGGTCGCCATCAGCGCCGCCGCTTCAATCAGCCTTTGGGCTGCCTGGAATTCGCCTTCGGCATTAATAACCTTCGCACGTCGTTCTCTTTCGGCTTCCGCCTGCTTTGCCATGGCCCGCTTCATTTCCTCCGGCAAATCAATATGCTTCACCTCCACGAGAGAGACCTTTATGCCCCAAGCGTCAGTGCTCTTATCCAGTATTTCCTGTAAATTTAAATTAATTTTTTCTCTTTCCGATAATATCTCGTCCAATTCCACCTGCCCGCATACGCTCCGCAGTGTGGTCTGGGCAAGCTGAGATGTTGCGTATAGGTAATTTTCAACTCCAATAACTGCACAGTTTGCATCCATCACGCGAAAATAAACGACGGCGTTGACCTTGATGGAAACATTATCGCGAGTAATGACGTCCTGTGGCGGGACATCCATTGTAATTGTCCTCATATCGACCTTAACCATCTTATCCACAACAGGTATCAAAATAATCAGGCCTGGTCCTTTTGTGTCAATTACCCTTCCCAGACGGAAAACAACGCCTCGCTCATATTCATTGAGAATTCGTATTGCAGATGCCAAGAACATAACAATCAATAAAACGACAAATACTAACGGCACAAATGGCGGCATATCTCAACCTCCTATCTTAAATTTCTTCAATCTTTACCTTAATCCCATTGACTCCAACGACCTTAATGCGTTTACCCTTTTGTATAACTTTTTCACTGGAAGCATTCCAGTACTCTCCCCCGATCCGCACCTTTCCCTCATTGCAAATATCTGTTACCGCTTCCCCCAACAGGCCTATCATGCCCTCTATCCCCAACTGTTTTTTTTTCAATTGAGCCTTTAAAACCAACAAAATTATACTTATAAAGAAAATGGAAATTACGACAAGTGATGTGGCCATTACACTCCATGATACCCTCAAAGCAGGTTCGGAGGAATCAAATAGCAATAAAGAACCTATCGTCATGGAGATAATCCCACCAATGGTTAAGATGCCATGGCTAGCAACCTTAATTTCTGCAATAAAGAGAATTATGGCAAGGAGAATAAGAAGAACTCCCGCAAAATTGACCGGTAAGGTTTGCATGGCAAAAAATGATAATATCAAAGATATTCCACCGATCACACCAGGAAGTATCACTCCGGGGTGAGCAAACTCAAAATAAAGACCTGCCAGACCGATCAACAAGAGGATATAAGCAATATTCGGATTGCTCAACACAGCCAAGACGTTTTGTCTCCATCCCATTTTCTTATAATTAATAATGGCATTTTTCGTATTAATAACGACCGGCCCAGATGATAACATGACCTCCCTTCCATTGATCTGTTCAAATAATTGATGGATATCGGAAGCCAAATAATCAACGACATTAAGGCTAAGCGCTTCTTCGGCTGTAATGGATTCACTTTTCTTTACCGATTTTTCAACCCATTGTATGTTCCGCCCTCTTTTTTGTGCGATTCCTTTCGCATAGGCGATAGCGTCATTTTCGACTTTTTTCATCATGATTTTATCCATAGAGCCGATCCCGACACCCACCGGATGCGCCGCTCCTATGTTTGTGCCTGGAGCCATCGCTGCAATATGCGCAGCAATAGTAATGATTACCCCTGCGGAAGCAGCCCTTGACCCGGCAGGATACACAAAAACTATGATGGGAATTTTCGCATTAAGGATTCCTTTCGTTATATCTCGCATCGCCAGGTCTAGACCTCCGGGTGTATCAAGCAATATAACCAGACCATCCGCTTTTTGTTTCGTAGATTCATCTATGGTTTCTAGGATATATTCGGCAATCGGCGGCGTGACGGCAGAACTAACGGTAATAACATTATAGACAGGTCTTTTTGTCTGAGCGGAAGTTAATTCCGCTGGAAAAACAACAAATATGAATAGGGCACAAAGCAGTGCATTTCCCATGATGTTTTTGACTAGCATGTTATGTTCCCTGTTATAAAGCAAAGCATACGTTAACAACCACCATATATGACAAAATCGTAAAAAGTCAAAATTTGCGGGTTTTGTCATGGTGAGCCCTTCGGCTGGCTCAGGACAGGCTCTGTCGAACCATGACGTAATATCAATATATTTATGTTCACCCTTCGACAAGCTCAGGGTGACAATTGGGACTTTTTACGAGACCACCATATATAGCTGTCTATAATTTTTTCATGATTGTTTGAACATCTTCCCACACCAGCCTCTTTGCTTCCGGATTTCTTAAAAGATAAGCGGGATGATAGGTTGGCATTAATTTTATGCCCTGATAGGTGTGGAATCTACCGCGCACGAGAGTGATGGGAACCTCCGTTTTGAGAAGGGTATGAGCAGCAAACGTGCCGAGTGCACAGATTATTTTTGGCTTAATTGCCTGAAGCTGCTTAATTAGAAAAGGCTCGCAGGCCGCAATTTCATCCTGTTTAGGATTTCTATTGCCGGGTGGACGGCATTTCAAGATGTTGCAAATATAGACATCACTTCTTTTTAAGCCCATTGCCGCGATGATTTTTGTCAATAACTGGCCGGCTCGACCGACAAACGGTCTTCCCTGCATATCTTCATCAGCGCCCGGCGCTTCTCCAACAAAAACGAGAGCCGCTTTTGGGTTTCCTTCCCCAAATACAAGATTTTTACGATGGCGGCATAGCAAACATCGCTGGCAGTCACCCATTTCTTCTCTTATTCCCTCTAAAGTTAAAACTGGTGAAACTGGCGCCGGGCAATTTTCTGACAAGATATGCGGATATTTATCGGTTGAAGGTTTTACAGAGGGATTCTTCTTCAAGTCAAGATGGAGCAAAGGCTTTTTCATTTCTATGTCAGACTTGACATATGCTTTCAATGATGAAAGAACCTGATGTAATTCCCTTTTTAAGGATTCATTATTCATTGCTTTTTGCTCTTATCTGTTTAACGCAATCGAAGATAGCGTTGGCCACTTCGATTTTTCCCATCTTGGGTAAATCCTTAATACTGCCCTGCTTATCTATGATTTTTACAACATTCGTATCACTTTGAAAACCTGCACCCTCCTGGGTCAAATCATTTGCAACAATGAAATCCATCCTCTTGTCCTTCAGCTTTTTTTGAGCATTTTCTATGAGATCTTCCGATTCCATGGCAAACCCAACAAGCACCTGGTTCTTTTTCTTTTTTTTACCCGCTTCGAAAATTATATCAGGATTTCTCTCTAAAGAGATAACCAACGGTCCACGCCTTTTCTTAATTTTCGTTTTAGAAAGAATTGCCGGTCTATAATCTGCAACGGCTGCGGCTTTGATAATAATCGTCGAGTCTGCAAGGCAATTCATCACGGCTGTTTGCATCTCAACAGCGCTTTCAACTGGTACAAGTTTTACGCCTCTTGGCGGTTTCAATGATGTCGGTCCACTGATAAGCAGCACATCCGCGCCCCGTCTTCTGGCGGCAGTCGCCAGAGCATACCCCATCTTTCCCGATGAATAATTTGAGATGTATCTTACAGGATCGAGTGGTTCTCTGGTAGGGCCTGCCGTGACCAGAACCCTCTCGCCGACAAGGTCCTTCTCCGTTAGAATGCACTCCACCTCTTCAATAATATCCGATGATTCGGCAAGCCGGCCGCTGCCCGTTGCTTTACAGGCCAGTTCACCGCATTGCGGGTCCACAAAATAATACCCACGCAATGCCAGTTTTGCAATATTTTCCTGTACAATAGCATTGGTATACATATTCGTATTCATTGCAGGACAAATTAAAACGGGTGATTTTGTCGCCATGATCGTTGTCGTAAGCAAATCATCGGCAATGCCTGAGGCGATCTTTCCGATTACATTGGCCGTGGCTGGCGCCACGACAAAGATATCCGCGTATTGTGCGAGTGAAATGTGAGATATTTCGGATTCCTTAATTAGAGAAAACATGTCGATAAAAACAGGGTTGCTGGAGAGGGTTTGGAGGGTCAAGGGGGTGATGAATTTCGTCGCGTTTTCTGTCATTATAACCTTGACGAAGGCCCCTTTCTTTACAAAAGCTCTCACCAGATCAGCCGCCTTGTAAGCTGCTATACCTCCCGAGATGGCGACGATAATTTTTTTATCCTTCAGCATAATATATTTTCCAAAAAGGATGAATTTCTTGATAAACAAAAATTTCCATTTAAGACCTTTGAATTTGTGATTAAATCGCCTTGCCGTCATTCCGTGCTTGACTTGA